>JAYUIP010000338.1:0-2536 GCA_043765945.1 Arcicella sp. | reverse complement strand
ATTTGAATTTGTATCAGGCAAGTTTTGAAGAGGATTGGTTACATCTTGCAGAGAAATTAGCATTGTATGTTTTTCAAAATTTTTGGGATGAAGACGATCAATTATTTTTCTTTACTGATAAAAATGCTGAGAGTCTGATTGTAAGAAAAAAGGAGATTTTTGATAATGTAATTCCAAGTTCAAATTCCATCATGGCTCGAAATTATTATACCTTGGGACTAATTTTGGATAGACAAGATTTTATAGACTTATCGAAATTGATGCTTGCCAAAATGAAAGACTTATTACTCAAAAATGTAGACTATTTGACTAATTGGGCTTGTTTGGCAACTCAAATGGTTTCTCCAACGGCAGAAATTGCTATCGTGGGAAAGGATTACTTACAATTACGTAAAGAAATAGATTCACGGTATTATCCTAATAAAATTTTATCTGGAACGAACTCTGAAAGCCAGTTACCTTTATTAGAAAATAGAACTGCAAAATCTGATGAAACCTTAATTTATGTTTGTTATAATAAGACTTGTCAGTTGCCAGTGAAGACGGTTGTGAAGGCTTTTGAAATATTAGATATGAGATGAAAATATTTTATTGTCAGTTGATTTTATTTGGAACGGAGGTTACACAGAGAGCAATAGAGTTAAAAAATTGAGAACCACAGAGAAAAATCATCGACTATTCTCTGTGGTTCTCAATTTTTCCTTTGTGGCTCTCTGCGGCAGGCGTTCGTATGTAACCTTCGTCTCGAAAAAACTTTTAATTTTGTTACCTTGTCAAACATCGAAATTAAAAAACAAATTCCACTCCTTCCGATTCCCTTTTATCGGCATAAAGAATAATTTCCTCTACTTTATCATTTAACCTGAATCGAATAGCAGAAGTATTCGCACCTTCTTTACCCGTGTTGTCTGCAAACACCGTTAAAACATTCTTTTGATAAGGTAATAACTTGATTTTCAATAATTTAGGTTTATTCAATAACTTATACTTTTCAATTAAATATTGTCCATTAAAACATAACGAAACAATATCTCCGTCCTCATTTTCGTGGTCAAAAAGTTCAAGATTAATTTCGGTTTGACTGACTTTGTAAGTATGTTTAATGATTACCTTCCTTTCCATTTCGCAATAAATTTTATCAGCTTTTGGCACACTTAACGAAGATTTTTGCAGTCGTTTTATGGGCAAATTATAAGATATTTGAAAGCCAATGTAAGCTCCATTTTCTTGAAAATTGCTTTGTCCAGTAGGTTGATTATTGTTGTATCCCGTTACGGTATTTGAAACAAAATATCCCGTCGGAATCCCAATTCTGATGCCCATATCCAACGAACGCATATCATCTGTCTGTCGCCAGTATGTTCTACCAATTTCCAAAAATCCAAGAAACGATTTACGATTAACAACCTCACTTTGAATCTTAAATCCACGACCATCAAATACCCAATCTTCTTGATTATCAGACGATTTATCCAAATAATTCATCGTTCTTAAACCCAATTGCAAATAATTTCTGGCTTCTCCCCAAAGTCTTCTTCCTCTCGATTTTGAAGTGTAAGTTACACTCGCTGATAATCCAGAATAGCTCAAAGTATTTTGCCAAATGCTTGCTAATTTGTTATTCAGATAAAACTTATAATCATTATTTACGGAATAACTATGTGGAACACAAGCGTAATAAACGCCCGCTTCTCCCTTTAAAATTCTGTCATTTTGCAATAATTTTGAGATATTTAACCCCAAATCAAAAGAACCAATTAAACCAGAAAATTTTGTTTTACCTTGCCTATTTGTTGAAGTATTTATAGGAAATACCGTAAATGGGAAAGGAGAATAATTAAATGCCCCTTGTTGAAATCCGCTCGAAATCGTGGAGTTTTGGGGTAATCCAAAAGTAAATAATGTTCCAGAAGGACGGATGCCAATGGTACTAATACCTTGTTTATTAGATAGTTGTGCGTTAGTTTTAACGATTGACAATAAAAGATTCAACGTTAAAAGAAGATATTTTATCATATTCATTATTTTCTTTTTTTACTTGAACATTTATCATTGAATATTGAAAATTAAACTTTTTAAATATCTATTTGATTCTTTCTGGATTCTCATTTACAAATGCTCCCCAACCTTTTTTCGTCCCTTTCATCGTTGCCATAATGCTTGTTCCGTGGAAATGGTGACAAACGGCGATGCCCAAAGCATCCGTTGCATCAAACATTTTGGCATCTAATTTCATTTTTAACAATTGGTCGAGCATATGAGCCACTTGTTCTTTCGACGCATTTCCATTTCCCGTTACCGATTGTTTCACGGTCTTGGGCGAATATTCAACAATCGGAATTTCTCTTGACAAAGCGGCAGCCATCACAACACCCTGAGCCCTTCCTAATTTCAACATTGATTGTACATTTACTCCAAAAAACGGAGCTTCAATTGCCATCTCATCGGGTAAAAATTCTTCAATAATTCCGATAATTCTATCAAACATTTTCTTTAATTTGATACCTTGGGTTGTATATTTGCTCAAATTGATGAC
>JAYUIP010000337.1:0-2541 GCA_043765945.1 Arcicella sp. | reverse complement strand
CTCATAGCTATCTAAGACCTTTCTTCATATTTCAATTGTCCAATCCAAAAAAAATCACCAATTTCGTTAATAAACTCACATCCTAATCATAATTCCCTAAATGTCTGTTTTCGATAAAATAAAATCCATATTCAAAAAATCTCCCAAATCACTTGTTGATGTAACAGTGGTTGAAGTTGTCAATGATGATAATGCAGTTGAATTTGTGCCGTTGCCGTTGTCTGTGTCCTCACAGACGACACGTGGTGAACCCGATTGGTTAATCAACGAAGATATTCTCCGAGATGAAGGGGTGATTTTTGGCTTATCAGGCTCAAATCCTGAGGAGAAAGTATCCATTATTCGACATTATTTTGCTCAACAAACCGCTGAAACAGACCGTGTTATTGAACAAAAAGAAGAGAAAATAGGGGAGCTGAATTACTGGATAAACGAAAAAGAAAGTTTAGTTAAAGAATTAGAAATAAAAATACAAAATCTTAAAAATCAAGAGTTTACTGAACAACATCACTTGCCTCGCACTATCGTAGGATTACTTTTAGCCTGTGGAATTGCCATAGGAAATTACTTCCTTATTGAAGAATCTTTGCGTGGACAATTTCAACAAAGTGGATTAATTGCGATGGGAGTATTTTGGGCGGGGATGTTCAATTTATTCGGTAGAATTTCATTCTTGCACGATGATGATAAAACAAGCTCTTGGCGAAGGATTTTAGAAGAAATCGGAATGCCTTTGGCTTCGGCTTTCTTTGTTTTTGCCCAGATTTATGCCACACAACCCGCTTTGAAATCATGGGCATTATTTGCCTTTATCTTCTTTCTGTTCATGTTTTCGGGGAAATTATTATTAGGAAATCTCACCGTTTTGAAAGATGATTTAAGTATTTTTCAAAAAAGAAATCAATTACAAAAAGATAAAATCAAGAAGGTGGCAGATTGGGAAAATGAGATTTCAACATACAAAACCGAAATTGAAAAATATCGTCAAGATAAGCAAAACGTATTACCTGAATTAACAAAACTCAGTACCCAAAACTCAAAAATAAAAGCCCAAAGAGATATGCTCATCAAGGTTTTTGAAAGTGAATATCATTTGGCAAGTCAATATCGTAATCGGTTGAGTGGCAGACAGATGAAAGGAATTTTGGGTGGGGATGAATAAACAATTACCAATATTCCATCATTAAACAAATCGTAAAATATGGAAGTTTTAGAAAAAATATATTTAACAGACCAGCAAATCGAACAAATTGAGGCGGGGATTTCTGTGGTCATTCCTGCCACCGAAGACGAATTCTTGGAATTTGCCTTTGAGACACCGTATAGGGTTGAATTCCTTGAAGATAAAATTATAATTATGGGTTTAACCAGATTTTTACACGAGTTGATGGTAGGTTATTTTATCAGTCTATTTACTAATTATTACAAAACAAAAGAAGGATATTACGTGGCGGGTAGTAACGTTGGTATCAATATGAGAGGTACAAAAAAATACCTCAATCCTGATGCTGTTATCTTAAAGGGATTACCCATCTTTAAAGGTAAATCAGAATCAATTATTACGAATCCACATTTAGTGGTTGAAGTATTTTCTCCTTCCACTCGTAGTTATGATTTGGATATAAAACTGAATTTATACCTCAAAATAGAATCATTACAATTCTTGGTTTTTGCTGATATTGATGAAAAAGTCGTCATGATTTATCAAAGAAGTAATGACGGTAAATCATGGTTATATACGCACTATGATTCGCCCGAAGAAACGGTAAATATTGATGGTTGCGAAGTCATGTTGAAAGAATTTTTTGATAGCCTTCCAAACCTTGAACAATTGTAATTTGAACTTTTCAGTCTGGTAAATAAAATGCAAAATAACGACCCCTCACATACCGAAAACTACGATTTTCAACACGGCTATCACAGCGGTTTGGAGTCCGTGGAAAAACATACTTACGAAGGATATTTGTCCTCGCAGGTCAATTTTGAATATCTTTCAAGGCAATTAATTGAAAAGAAACAAGAGTTTTCTGATTTAGAAAAAGTCATTGACCACGTAAAAACTCGTTTCAAAGAGGCTTACGATGGCTTGCAAGACCGACTTTTGAAAGTTAATTTGGCAAGTAAAAATAAAGATAGAATCGAAAGTCAAGTGACTGAAAATGATAGCTTTATTCAGCAATTTACCGAGAAAAGAATTGCGGCTGGGCATAAATATTCACTCTTTGCGGGCTTTATTTATTTTTTCGCAGGTATTTCTTTTGTGGCGGGTGATTTGATTATTTCCCATGAAATTGTAGCCTACGCCCTCAATATCCGTAATAATTTTGAAGCATGGGCTTTTGCCGTTGGTTTGGCGATGGTTTCTGTTTTGTTAAAACCAGCTTATGAACGATTAATTGAAAATCCTTATTCAGATAATCCTTCGCCCCGTTCCAAGCAGGTATATGCGTGGTTTAAAGGCGTAACGGTGGTGTTTGCGGTAGCAACTTTGTTCATTTTGGGATGGTTTAGATACGAAGCCTACAAAACCGATAAAATGAA
>JAYUIP010000336.1:0-22721 GCA_043765945.1 Arcicella sp. | reverse complement strand
TTCGCACAAGAGTCAATAATCTTTTCCATTTCGCCTCTTTTTGAAGGCTTCGAGAGTTTTAGTAAAAAATTTTTTAGATGAGACCGGTAATAAAGTAGAAAAATAAAATATATTAAAACCAAAAACAAATCTCCCAAAATGGTTGAAACTGAGCCAATCACTTTTTGCATCATTGTCGTGTAGGATCGTGTTTCTGAGTTTAAAAGTTTAGTCTGTTCTTTTACTGAAATTCCTATATTATTAAAAATGTACTGTTGTAGTTTAGCAAAACTGGCAGTTGCCTTTTGCTTAATAGTTGAAAAATCACTTGCTAATTCAGATACTTTCCAACCTAACAAGCTGATAATCAATGTTATAATTAACAATACAGATAATAAACATAAAAAAACCGTAATTACTTTGGGTACTTTTTTTCGCTCTAACCATTGTGAAAAAGGCAAAAATAAGGTTGCTAAAATACCTCCAATCGTTAAAGGCATTAAAAATTCCTTAGCGTAATATACCCCAGCTATTACTAAAAATAGCAAAAAAAGTTTCTTAATAATAGAAGTTATGCTTATCGTCATTGTACAATATTTTCTTTGGCTTTTTCTTGATTTTCCTTCTCTTTTTCCTGTGCTTTCGCCCGCTTTTTGAAGAATCCTTTCAGTAAAAAATTATGCTGAACTGCCTCCAAATCGTCATTTAATTTTACAGTACTTGATTGCAAATTTCTGATTGTTGCTTTCAACGAATTTGCCGTCGTCGAATCATTCAACATCATGCCAACAGCACCGTCTTTTCTATTTAATTTATCACTAACGGTTTTTAAATTGGCAGTAAATTTATTCAAAGAAGCCGAGGCGTTTTGTAATTGCGTAACCGTTCCAACGATTTTATTATAAGCAATACTATCATTTGCAATTCTATTGATTGAATTGGTGGGATTTTTTAAATTACCCGAAAGACGCTCAAAATCACCCATAACGGCTTTCCCAGACAATGAAGCTGATTTAAAATTATCAACCGTCGTTTGTAAATTAATAATTGTACTCGTCAATTTTGCTCCCAAGGCAGGGTCATTTACAAGTGTTCCTATAATGCCATCTCCCGAATCAATTTTTTTACTGATGCTCTTAAAACTGGCGGTAATATCGACCAAATTCTTATTATTTTGTTGTAGAGTTACCAGCATATCATCGGTACTTAAACCATTTTCAACTTTCAATAAATCGTTTTTAACTACTATCCCCTGCGTTCTATCACCTCCATAAATGACAACGGTTTTACTGCCAATCAAACCGTCTGAACCAATTTTTGCTAAGGCATTTTTACGGATGTGAGACTCCGCATCATTCTCTATACTCATGATTACTTTTACTTGGGAATCTCCGTAAAATTCAATTTTTTTCACAGTCCCAATTTTCAAGCCAGAGAACAGAACATTTGCTCCAACCATAAGCCCACTAACATCATTAAAAACGGCATTAAGAGCAAACGTTTTCACAAATGCTTTTTTTTGTCCTCCCAAAGTGAATATGGTTACAATGAGAATTGCTAAGCCAAGTACGATAAAAATTCCAACAATTACTGGTCTATTATTTTTCATTAGATTTAGTATTTTGTAACAGTAAAATAACAATTTGTAAAATTTTAGGGTGGCTATTTTTGCGATAGTTTTACTCCCTTTTGAAGTGAATAACTTTACCGTTACTTAGTAAAATTATAATTATAAAAAGTTCTGATATTTTCATCATCAGAACTAAAAACTTCATCAAAACTGCCTAATTTCAAAAATTTTCCTTCCATTAAAACTGCCACTTTGTTTGAAGTATTTTTTGCACAAGTAAGGTCGTGCGTAATGATGATTGAACTGGTTTTATATTGTTCCTGAACCTTTAGAATAAGGTTGTTAAGTTCGATGCAAGTGATGGGATCAAGTCCAGAAGTTGGTTCATCATACAACATAATTTCTGGTTTCAAAATCAACGTTCGGGCAATACCAATTCGTTTTTTCTGCCCTCCTGATAGTTCTGAGGGCATTTGATTAATGGTTTGTGGTAAACCAACATCTTCTAAAACGGATTCGATTGCATCATTTACTTCTTTTTCGTTCAAGTCACGTCGGTTTCTTACCAAAGGAAATTTAAGGTTTTCTTTAACACTCATACTATCGTACAAAGCACTATTTTGAAACGAAAATCCAATTTTTAATCGCAATTCTTGAAGTTCTTTATCACTCAATTTATCCACTTCCTGTCCAAGCACTTTTACAATTCCACTATCAGGTCTTAAAAGTCCCGAAATAATTTTTATTAGTACAGACTTTCCCGTTCCAGAACGACCCAAGACGGCAATATTTTCTCCTCTTTTTATTTCAAAATCAACGCCATTAAGCACTTTAAGTGAACCAAAAGCCTTCTTTAAATCCTTGATGAAAATTACTGATTCTTGTTGTTCAATTTGTGTGTTATCTTTATTCATAAATTACTGGTTTTTTATCTGATTCCATTAAGGAATTGAACGATTAATAACTCTTCCACAAAGATTAAAAACATAGAAAATACTACCGCTAAATTTGCGGCTCTTCCAACGCCTTGTGTGCCATTTTGAGCATAATAGCCTTGATAACAACCCGCTACGCCAATAGTAAAACCGTAACAGATAGCCTTAAAGAGTGAAGAAAATATGTCTCTAAATTCTATAGATTTGAAGGCACTAATGAAGAAACTTGTGAAACTGGTCAATTCGTTGGCGTGTACGTTCAGATATGCCCCCATCATACCCACTAATCCAGTATATAAAACCAAAACGGGCATCATAAAAGTGGTGGCTAAAATGCGACTTACAACCAAAAATTTAAAAGGATTTGTAGCGGAAACTTCCATGGCATCAATCTGTTCCGTCACTTTCATAGAACCTAATTCTGCTCCAATATTTGAACCAACTTTTCCAGCCGCAATCAAAGCAGTAATGAGTGGAGCCATTGTTTTGATGATAGCAATTGAAACCAACGAAGGCAACCAAGATGTTGCACCAAAGGCTGATAATGATGGACGAGATTGTTTGGTAAAGACGGTTCCAGTAATAAAACCAGTTACTGAAACCAATAACAATGTTTTATAACCAATTTGATAACATTGATTTACAATCTCTTTCCATTCAATTGGAGCGGAGAATGCTTCTTTGAAAAAACGAATAATAAAGATGTATAAATCGTACAAATCTTCAAAAAAGCCGTCAATGCTTTTAGAGATCAGATACTTTTTTTTAGCGGTACTATCAGGATTTTTAGAGGTTGATTCCATTTTTATTCATCATTAAAGGTTCTGTGGTATTATTTACGCTTAAAATTTGTCAATTATTAATGTTTCACATTTAACAAATTTGTAACGAAAGGAACATTATTCACTAAGATTTTACAGTTGAACGGATGTATCAGCTTTCACACACCACATCAGTTCCTTAATGAAAACTTGTGCCAGTTTATCAACTACTTCTTTGTCTTTGGGAACGCCCTCTTCACTATACGTTTCGCCAACATTTGGCACAGAAAACATTTCAGTAATCGTCCAGACCTTCATTTTCCATAACATAAACTGCAAAGAAACTAAGCATTGCGACCCTGCAAACGGTCCTGCTGAAACGGTCACAATCCCCGTTGGTTTGTGCCTCCATTCATCATATAAAACATCCACTGCATTCTTCAAACTGGCTGGCATTCCACCGTTGTATTCGGGTGTAATAATAATAACGCCATGAGCCGAGTCTATTTTCTTAGCATATTCAAGTGTTTTGGGATTTGGATTTTTTTGTTGCTTGAGCGTCTCATCAAAAATCGAAAAATTGTATTCTCGCAAATCAATAATCTCAGTTGTTGCCAAATCATTGTCAGCTAAATACTTTTCAAAATATAAGGCAATACGATGACTCTTACGATCGGGACGGATACTGGCAGAAATGATGGCAATGTGGGGCATGAATAGCTTAAGTTTAGAAGAAATGGAAACGGATTTTGTAACGCAAAGTTTGTTTTTATTTCTTTGAAAAGTATTACACGAAAATCAGAAAAAATTACATCATTCACACTTTTGGTTTCGAATGCTTAGTTTTCACAAGAATTATACAAAGTTTAGCACAGAGGATCACAAAGTTATATGTTATAAAATTGAGTAGATAATTGATAATGACTGTATTACAAAATATTAAACCCCGATTAAATTTCCTTAGAGAAACCCTATGCCAAACTCTGCGATAATCTGCGGCAGGCGTTCCTGTATCCAAAAACCCAAAATAACAAACACCGTATAATCACTCAAAGCGTCCCTCAAAATCTTCAAGGCTTTGGTCATCTGGTTTTCAACGGTTTTTTCAGAAATATCCATTTTTTCAGAAATATCCCGTTGAGAAAGCCCCGTTCTTTTTAATAAAAAAACTTCTCTACAACGTTTTGGTAGCAATTTTAAGGCATTTTGATAGGCAACATTTAATTCATCAAAAGCAATAACTTGCTCCGTGAAATTATCATTCTCAGCCTCTGGATTAAGACTGTTTGAATACTTTTCAAAGAGATTATTTTTCTTGTATTGAGCAATAACAAGATATTTCACCGAAGAAAAAAGATAGGCTTCAATAGTCGTAGAAATAGATAAAACCGCACGGCGTTCCCACAAAGAAATAAACAATTCTTGGACAACTTCCTCTGTTAATTCCCGATTTTTCAAACGCTTGTAAACCGCCCCGTAGAGTTTTGAAAAATAGGTTTCATACAAAAAATCAAAAGCCCGAACATCACTTTTAGCAAGATGTTCAAGAATTTGTTGGTCGGTATTAAAAGTTGGGTTAAGCATTTAATTACAAAATAAATACAATTTTTTAGGAATAAATTTATATTAGTTACCATTTATTAAAAAATAAAATAAAACTTGGTAAGATATTATAGAATCCTTAATTTTGTAACATTGAAAATCAAAATAATTTTTAATTACCCCGCCCTACGATTAACTTGTTATTATTTTGATAATCAACACATTACGTCTTCTTCCGTCCGTCCTTACTTAATAATTTCTTGCGATTTATAAATTAATATGCAATTTTTGTGCAGATTTTTTTGTTGGAAATATAGACAGAATCACAAGATTTTAATCACATAAAAGCACTATCCACAGTACAAAATAAGCATGGCAGAGCATACCAAGTGCCTAATCATAGGCTCAGGACCCGCAGGTTACACCGCAGCAATTTATGCCTCAAGGGCAGGATTAAACCCAATAATGTATCAAGGACCACAACCAGGGGGTCAATTGACGATAACCAATGATGTTGAGAATTTCCCAGGTTATGCTGACGGAATTCAAGGACCAGAAATGATGCAAGACCTTGAGAAACAGGCTCGTAGATTCGGCACATCGGTTAGATATGGCATGGCTACTTCCGTGGATTTCGATTCAACACCGAAGAAAGTTTTCATTGACGACACACACGAAATCCACGCCGAAGCCGTTATAATTGCCACGGGTGCATCGGCAAAATGGCTTGGTTTGCCTTCGGAAGAAAAATATAATGGTCGTGGTGTTTCAGCTTGTGCCGTTTGTGATGGTTTCTTTTTCCGTAATCAAGAAGTGGCAATTGTGGGCGGTGGAGACACTGCCGCTGAAGAGGCAACTTATTTGGCAAATCTATGCTCGAAAGTTCACATGATTGTTCGTCGGGATGAATTGCGAGCTTCGCAAATTATGCAAAAGCGAGTTACGTCAAACCCAAAAATTCAGATGCACTGGAACTCTCAGACGGAGGAGATTTTGGGCGATGATAATGGAGTAACGGGCGTAATGATAAAGAATCACACAACCAATATTGAAACGATTTTACCAATTACAGGTTTCTTCGTTGCCATTGGTCATAAACCCAATACGGACATTTTTAAGGGATTCTTGGATATGGACGAAGCGGGCTATATCATTACTGAAAAAGGAACGAGTTATACAAATATTAAAGGCATTTTTGCCTCTGGTGATGCCCAAGACCATATTTATCGTCAGGCAGTAACCGCCGCAGGAACTGGTTGTATGGCGGCTCTTGATGCTGAAAGATGGTTGACGGAACAGGAAGACTAATTCAATGGTATAGTGATAGAATATTTCTATGCCATCATTCACTCATTCTATCACTGTATCATTCACTCATTGATTTAAGATATGAAAAAATTAAAAAACATATTACTACTTACCCTTTGCGTAGGCACGTTTACAGTCTCAGCACAGGAATCTGGCTCCTTCAAGAAGAACCCTAAGATTAATGTGAAGAACAATACGGGTTTATACAAAGAGAAAGAGAAAAAAGAGGAAGTTTTGGATGAATTACCGAAACTGAAATTTAACAATTCTTACGAAATAGAAAATACGGTTGAAGCTCCTGCAGCAGTTACGGCATCTAACAAATATGAACCTTCAAAAACCTTAAACGCTTCGGTGAGCAGTTTTGATACGACTTCAATTGATGAAAGAGAACCGTTAATTATTGAACTTGAAGAAGAAACAAAGTTTGAAGGAAGTGATGATTTTGTGTCGGTTGCCACCTATTATTCAATTTGGGATGCCACCAATATAGACCCTTACGGAATTGATGCGAAAGAATTTGATGATGTTGTTGATGTTGAATTATACAATAAAGATCAAGGTCGTTTTTGGTCTGTTCCTAATAACTCTCCAAAGTTAACATCGCCTTTTGGTCCTCGTTTTAGTCGCTTACACGCAGGTGTTGATATTGATTTAGAAACGGGTGACCCTGTTTATGCTGCCTTTGATGGCATCGTTCGAGTTTCTGGTTATAACAATGGTGGTTACGGCAAATTTATGGTGATTCGTCATTATAATGGACTTGAAACACTGTATGGTCACCTTTCTCAACAAAATTTTGAATCAGGTACTTACGTGAAAGCGGGCGACCAAATCGGTTTGGGTGGGAACACAGGAAGAAGTACAGGCTCACACTTGCACTTTGAAACCCGTTATGAAGGAAATCCATTTAATCCTACTTACGTTTTCAACTTTTCAGGAGCGGGTTCTGAACCAGTCGCCGACCATTTATTAGTTTCTGCCAGAGTCTTTGATACCTACGGATTGGCATTAGGCAACGAATATGGTGATGCAGGAAACAAAGTAATGACTCGCAGAACTGCTTTTACAACCGCACATTACGGAGATTCACTTTATTCAATTGCCAATCGTGCGGGAATTTCAGTAGAGAAATTAGCAAAAATGAACGGCATGAGAGTTTCTTCAAGTTTGAGAGCGGGAAAACGTTTAAGGATTCAATAATAGATTGATGAACGGAGTGCATAACCTGATATAATGAGTGAATGAGGGCAATACTTATTCACTCATTTTTTTATTGTTAATCTCGTAATATTCAATCACTATATCATTCACTCATTGGAAATTATGAAATTAGATATACTCGTAATGGCGGCACATCCTGATGATGCTGAATTAGGTTGTTCAGGAACGATTTGTGCTTCCATTTCCCAAGGAAAAAAAGTGGGAATTGTGGATTTTACTCGTGGAGAATTAGGCACAAGAGGCACACCCGAAATACGTTTGGCAGAATCCATTGAAGCTACTAAAGTCTTGGGAATTCACGCCCGTGAAAATTTAGGTTTTAGAGATGGTTTTTTTATGAATGACGAAGAACATTTGATGAAATTGATTCAAATAATCAGAAAATATCAGCCCGAAATTGTGTTGGCAAATGCTTACGAAGATCGTCACCCCGACCATGTAAAAGGCTGTAATTTAGCGGTTGATGCTTGTTTTAAGTCAGGTTTAAGGATGATTGAGACTTTGGGAGATGATGGAGAACTACAAAAGGAATGGCGACCAAAAAATGTGTATCACTACATTCAAGACCGCTATCTAAAACCAGATTTTATTGTGGATATTTCCAACTTTTGGGAACAAAAAGAGGCTTCAATTCGTGCTTATAAAAGCCAATTTCATGACCCAAATTCATCTGACCCAGATTCGTATTTATCATCTCCTGCCTTTTTAAAATTTTTGGAAGCTCGTAATCGTGAAATGGGACACGCCATTGGGGTTGAGTTTGGCGAAGGGTTTACGAGCTATAAACGCCTGGGAGTGAAGGACTTAGGGAATCTGATTTAGATAACCGCAAAGACGGGAAGACGCAAAGAGTCTTTAATTTGTGTTTTCACTCTAATAATGGAAACCCTTTTGCGTTCTCCAGTCTTTGAGATTAAAGTGAAACCCCTTTTGCGTCCTTGCGGTTCAACACTAAGGTGATAGCCTTTCTACCTTCCACTCGCCGTTTTCTATCAAAGTGTAAGCAATTCTGTCATGCAAACGAGATGGGCGACCTTGCCAGAATTCCATATACGATGGCACAAGTCTATATCCGCCCCAATGTGGTGGACGTGGGATGTAATTATCCCCAAATTTTTCAATTAAATGCTTTTCTCGTTCTTCCAAAACTTCCCGATTTTCAATCACCATGCTCTGATTTGAAGTCCATGCACCTATCTGACTACCTTTCGGACGACTTTGAAAATACTCGTCTGATTCTTCGGGAGACACTTTTTCGATTGTTCCCTCAATCCTAACCTGACGTTCTAATTCGTTCCAAAAGAAGGTGATACAAGCGTTAGGATTTTCGATTAATTCCGTTCCTTTTCGACTTAAATAGTTGGAATAAAACTTAAATCCATTATCCAATCCCTTCAATAAAACAACTCTGGCAGAAGGTTTGCCGTCGTTAGAAACGGTGGAAAGCAAAAGTGCATTCGGTTCAAGCAACTCACTTGAAACGGCTTCATCAAACCATTTTTGGAATTGTTCGATGGGCGAAAGGCTCACGTCTAAAACGTCTAAATTGCCTTTGGTATAATTCTCACGGAGTGCGGCTATATCTGTCATTTTTTTATTTTTACTCAAATTCAATCATTACTTGATTCTTTTCCACATTTTGTTTTGGCATAATTTTAATGGCTTTCACAATGCCATCGCCCGCAGCCTTCAAAACATTTTCCATTTTCATGGCTTCCAAAATCAATATGGTGTCACCTTTTTTTACGGAATCACCCACTTGCACTTTTATGTCCACAATCAATCCTGGCATTGGTGCTTTGAGGTCGTTTACCTTTGCTGAATTGGCGTTGCTCATGCCTAATTGATCCAAAAGAATATCAAAACGGTCTTTTACTGCGATAGAATATTTTGTATTATTTATCTTAATTAAAAAAGATTTTGTTTGATAATCAGCCTCTAAAATCTCCGCATTATAGGATTTATGATTATAGATTATATGAAAATTCCCATCCTTAATTTCAACCATGTCCCAAGAGAAAGGCTGTGAGTTAACAGAAACATCATTCTTATCCGACTGAACATCAAAGGTTTGTGAATTGACGGTTGCTTTTAGCATGATTGTTTTGAGGTATGAACTATGAGGTGGTAGGTATAAGGTCGTGGGTATTTGCAAATTTTACCTCATACCTACTACCTCATAACTTGTACCTATTTAAGATTTATTCACCAAATATACACCAACTAAAATAATTCCCATACCAACAAAGTGCTGAATTTGTATAGCTTCTCCATCAAGGATTCCCCAAAGAATGGCAACTATTGGAATTAGATACGTTACTGAACTCGCCAAAACGGCACTGGTTACTTGAATTAATTTATTGAAAAGCACCATTGCCACCGCTGAACCCAAAACGCCTAAAAGTACAGAAAAAAGCAAAGGCAGTTGGGCTTCTGGCAACATGACTTTATCCATGAAATCTCCTGTAAATAACACTACAATTGCCACTGGTCCAATGGTCATGAAGATAAATGCCGTAATTAAAAAAGGGCTTAAATTAAGTCCTGTTACGTATTTTTTGGTAATATTCAGATTGAAACCGTACAAAACCGTAGCCGCAATTACGTAGAAAGCATAATTGTTAAATTGCAAGCCTTTTGCTCCTGCTAAAATTAACAATAAGGCTCCAACAAACCCTAAAATAATACCAAAAACTTGCTGTTTTGTGATGATGTTCCCAAAGAAAAGTCCACCAACGATGAGCGTAAATAAAGGAGTTGTTGAGTTCAAAGCACCCGAAACGCCACTGTCTAATTTTGAACCTGCCAAAGAAAATAAATAGGCTGGAAAAAGATTTCCCAAACATCCAACCAATAAAAACAAATAAGTTTTTTGAAGAGGAATCTTTTTAATATTTGCCAAAAAGAAAGGGAGAAAAAAGACGAAAGCCGCCACAATACGCAGTGAACCTACTTGTGAAGCATTAAAAATAGCTAAACTTTTTTTGACAAGAATGAATGAACTTCCCCAAATAACCGCCAAAAGAGCCATCAAGCCCCAAGCAAAGACAGGATTTTGAAGTTTTGAAGTAACGGGTTGATTAACAGTAGTTTTTGTTTCCATACAAAGATAACCCGTTCAAAGTTTAGAAAGTTTCCAAAATAGGTATGAGATATGAGGTCGTAGGTATGAGGTAAAAGTATGGGCAATTATAACCTCATACCTACGACCTAACACCTTATACCTATTTAGGGCATCTATTCCCCCATTTTTTCAACTTTGGAAACTCGCTTTTCATGAAACAAGTTGTAAATCCAAATTCAAAAAGTAAGCTACTATTAAATCCCGAAGAAACAGAAGATAATTCTAAATGTATGCCCGCCATCTTTGTTACCATCGCCCTCACTCCCACAAAAATTCCAACGGCTGGTTTGAAGCTACTTTTGTAAGTTTCACCACCTAAAAATGCTCCGATGTAAGGATCAAAATTACTAAACGAGGCTTCGGAGGCATAGCCAAAATGTTGATAACCTCTGATACTGAAGTGGTTATAATTATCAAAAACTTTTGTGAAACGGTAAGCATGAATTCCCAAGCCATAAAATTCACTTTGGGGTAAACGTCGTTCCAAAGTAAGACTTAAAAACTTAGGATGAGACGATAAAATACGGTCAGATTTTTCTAAATCTCGGTCTGAACCATAAGCAAAACTAAGGTACATAGGTTTCTCGCCTTGCCCTCTTGAAGTCATGGAAAACATACAAAGCAATATAGACAAAACCAGTCCAGCTTTCACGGTTGGGCTTTTTTAGCGTTAAAATAAATATTTATTTATGAAGTAAAAGGATTGGAGTGATAAGGGAATTGCTTAAAATCGGATGTGTTAAACAAAGTTTTTATTTATGATACAAAGTTAAACTTTATGGATTTTATATTAATTACCGTTTACTCTTTTGAGCAGAGTAAAGTGATATTTCAAGTTGTTCAATTAAGGATTTTCACTACATACTTGGGAAAATGTCTCTTTTTTACCTACATTTCCTCAAGTGTAAGCTGATTACCTTTCGTAAATTTGCAGAAACAAAAGCAATATTCTCAATATGCAAATTCTAAAAAACCAATCCCTCAGCATCCAAATCAATCCAAAAGGGGCAGAACTTACGAGCATTTTAAATCACGAAAATCAAACAGAATATATGTGGAATGCTAACCCTAATTTTTGGGGTAAATCATCTCCCGTTTTGTTTCCAATTGTGGGTTCTTTGAGAGATAATATGTATCGTTTCGATGGGAAAGAATACACACTTCCACGTCATGGATTTGCCCGTGATAGAGAATTTGTTATAGAAAAATTGGACGAAAACAGTATTACTTTTTTGTTAACGCACGATGAAAATACGTTGAAAATTTATCCTTTCAAATTTGAATTCCGATTGATTTATACGTTGGAAAATAACAGGTTAAATGTTACATATTTCGTAAAAAATATTGGGGAGAATAAAATGTATTTTTCAGTGGGTGGACATCCCGCTTTTGCAGTTCCGTTAGCAGAAAATACAACTTACAATGATTATTATTTGGAGTTCAATAAAACCGAAATTTTCAAGCGTTGGGGACTTACGGCAGATGGCTTAATTGAAACACAACCATTTGATTTCCTGATGGATGCGAATAAATTAGCATTAACAAAAGAGCTATTTCATGATGATGCGATTGTCTTCAAAAATCTTGAATCAACGTCCATTATTCTGAAATCTAATAAAACAAATCATCAATTAAAATTCGATTTTGAAGGCTTTCCACACTTCGGAATTTGGGCGGCAAAGGATGCTGATTTTGTGTGCATTGAGCCGTGGTGTGGCATTGCTGATGCTGCAAATCATAACCAAGAATTGATTGAAAAAGAAGGGATAATTTACTTAGACTTAGGAAAGAATTTTGAAAGGACTTGGCGTGTTACGATTGATTAACGTTACTGACAATATTGTCTCTAAACCAATCATCTCTACATTCTTCTAAACTTGATTGTCCAGAAGCGATTTTCATAATAAAATCTTCAACTACTTTTTTGGGCAAGCTTCTATCCAATCTCATTTTATTTAATTTTAAAAATGCAGTAGCAGATTTTAATCCAGTACGTTTATTACCATCTGAAAAAATATGATTGCAGATAACATTATAACAATAAATAGCCGCTTTGTCTGATATATCTGAATATAAAGGTTCACCAAACATTTCTGACTGTACAGCTTCAAGTAAATAATCAAGATTATCTTCGTGTAGAAAATTGTGGGGAGGCATAAAATTACCTCCATGCTCAACTACTGTCCTTTGATTAATAAAAGTAAAATTGTCTTTGACTAAATAAATTATCATCATGCTAATGCTTTAAAAACTGCGGCATATTCCTTAAAATCTTCATTCACTATATCTTCAAGACGATGTTTTCGCTGTTTTTTCAAATCAGCATCAACTTCAATCATTAATTCCCGCACAAAATCAGGCTCTGTTTTTGTCAAATCTATGAGAAATTTTCTTAGAAGTTGTTTATCAACTATTGCTGTCATATTCTTTTCTGTTTAGATAAAACTCTATTTTACGATTTCTTTCCTCAATTTAAAAGAAAAAACATATCAACGATAAATTCCCGCTTAATCATCATCCTGTTGTATTTTTGCAGTTGTTAACTAATAAAAATAAAGCTATTACCCCATGAGTCAAAAACCAATCCGAAAACAAGATGCCTTAGATTATCATTCCAAAGGTCGTCCTGGCAAAATTGCCGTTATCTCCACCAAAGAAACTGAAACTCAACGTGACCTCTCATTGGCGTATTCCCCAGGCGTTGCAGAACCTTGTTTAGAAATTGCCGCTAATCGTGAAAACGTCTATAAATATACGGCAAAGGGCAATTTAGTGGCAGTTATTTCGAATGGAACCGCCGTTTTAGGCTTGGGGAATATTGGTGCTGAAGCCTCAAAACCCGTTATGGAGGGTAAGGCAGTTTTGTTCAAAATCTTTGCGGATATTGATGTTTTTGATATTGAATTAAATACCGAAGACCCCGAAGAACTCATCAGAACGGTCAAAATTCTTGAACCTACTTTTGGGGGAGTAAATTTGGAAGATATAAAGTCGCCCGAGTGTTTTGAGATTGAAGAAAGACTCAGAAAAGAACTCAACATTCCTATCATGCACGACGACCAACACGGCACTGCCATCATTTCGGGAGCCGCTTTGTTAAATGCTTTGGAAATTGTGGGTAAGAAAATTGAAAACTGTCGTTTTGCCGTTTCGGGAGCGGGTGCTGCGGCTCTATCTTGCATGAAATTATATTTGGGATTGGGGGCAAAAGTAGAGAATATTTTAATGTTTGATAAAGACGGATTAATCTCAAAATCTCGAACAGATTTGAATAAATATGTTGCCCCATTTGCCTCTGAACGTACTGATATTCAGACACTTACAGACGCAATGGTTGATGCAGATGTATTCTTGGGATTGTCGGTTGGCAATATCGTAAATCAGGAAATGATTAAGTCAATGGCGAAGGATGCTATCGTTTTTGCGATGGCAAATCCAACACCCGAAATTTCCTATGAAGAAGCCGTTGCTGCCCGAGAAGACATCATCATGGCAACGGGTCGTTCGGATTTTCCGAATCAGGTCAATAATGTTTTGGGGTTTCCCTACATTTTCAGAGGTGCGTTGGACGTACGAGCTACTGAAATTGACGAAAACATGAAAATGGCAGCGGCAAAAGCATTAGCTGACTTGGCGAAAAGACCCGTTCCAGACATTGTAAACTTAGCTTACAACGAAAAAAATCTCACTTTCGGACGAACATATATCATCCCAAAACCAGTTGATCCACGTTTGATTACCACCGTTGCCCCCGCCGTTGCTCGTGCAGCCATGGAATCTGGATTGGCTCAAAATCCTATTCAAGATTGGGATGCTTATGAGTTGGAATTGAGCAAAAGACTGGGTTTGGATAATCAGATGATGAAATATATCATCAATCGTGCCAAGCGTTCACCCAAACGAGTTGTTTTTGCCGATGCTGAGAATTTGAAGGTATTAAAAGCTGTTCAACAATCGAAAGATGAAGGCATTTGTACGCCAATTCTGCTGGGAGATACTAAGAAAATCAAAGGTATTATTGCAGCTCATAGTTTAGATTTAGCCGATGTAGAAATTATTGATACTCGTTCTCCTGAAATGGTCGAGCGTTTGAAACGATACGGTGATTTGTTTTTTGAGAAACGTAAACGGAAGGGTTATAACCAATATGAAGCCAACAAACAGATGCAAGTGCGGAGTTATTTTGGCTCAATGATGGTTGAAACAGGTGATGCAGATTGTGTCATTTCGGGTTTAACTCGTAATTACCCAGATGCCATTCGTCCCGCTTTGCAGATTATTGGTCGTGAAGATGGCGTGAAAAAAGTGTCGGGTATGTATATTTTACTTACGAAAAAAGGACCAATATTTTTCTCAGATACAACGGTGAATTTCAATCCGACAGTTGAGGATATTGTTGAAATAACGGAGCTTACTGCCAAAGCCGTTGAGCAATTTAACTTAAAACCAAGAATTGCTTTATTGACCTACTCAAACTTTGGAACTGCCGATGGTGAAGATGCTTTAAAGATGCGTGAGGCAACGGCAATTTTACAGAAAAAGCACCCTGAAATGATTGTAGAGGGCGAAATGCAAGCCCATTTAGCTTTTGATAATGAGTTGATTAAAGAGAACTATCCGTTCTCGAAGTTGGCAGAAGAAGGAGCAAATACCTTAATTTTTCCAAATCTTTCTGCCGCAAATATTGCTTATAACTTACTGAAAGAAACGTCCGATATTGAATACATTGGACCAATTTTATTAGGATTGAAAAAGCCAGTTTACGTGCTTCAATTAGGTTCGTCCGTCCGTGAAATTGTGAATATGGTTTCAATTGCAGTTGTGGAGGCACAGGGGAAGTGATTTAGTTGTGAGTTAGTGATTTTAATTCTTACAAGAATTCCTTCCAAATTGAAGAAGCCAGACGAAAATTTTAAAATTTTGTCTGGCTTCTTTCCAAAATAATTAATATCTATTTCAACAAATCTTCAATCGCCAATTCAACTTTTTCAAAATTAAAACGACTCAAAACTTCTTGCATCATCTTGGTAATCTGCGGGTTACATAAATTTCCGATACTTCCTTCGTGGGTATGATTTAGGTTACGATTGGGTGAATACGTCCCAGAATTGATTTCATTTCCGATAATTTTATAAGCCTCTCTAAACGGTACGCCCTGCAAAACTAATTCGTTTACCCGTTCCACCGAAAATAACATATCATACTTCGCATCCGATAAAATATTCTCTTTTACTTCAATATTTGAAAGCATGAAATAAGTCATGTCCAAACAGTTCAAAATCTCATCAAAAGCGGGCATTAAAATCTCTTTCAAAATCTGCATTTCACGGTGATAACCCGATGGAAGATTACCCATAACCAACTGAATTTCATTGGGTAAGCCTTTCAAACGATTGGTTTTTCCTCTTAATAATTCTGCCACATCGGGATTTTTTTTATGGGGCATAATTGAACTTCCCGTAGTCATTTCATCAGGTAATTTAATAAAACCGAAGTTCTGAGAATTATACAAACAAATATCCATTGCCAATCTTGAGAGTGTTGAAGCAATCTGAGCAGTGGCGATTGTAGCAAATAATTCTGTTTTGCCACGAGACATTTGTGCATAAACCACATTGTAGTGAAGTTCCTGAAAACCAAGGAGTTCTGTGGTCATCGTGCGATTCAAAGGAAACGAAGAACCATAACCCGCACCTGAACCTAATGGATTTTTATTGGCAATTTTATAAGCAGTTAGGAGCATTTCCATATCATCCACCAAGCTTTCTGCATACGACCCAAACCATAACCCAAAACTGGAAGGCATGGCGATTTGAAGGTGCGTATAACCTGGTAAAAGCACGTCTTTGAACTTATCGCTTAATGAAATCAAGAGTTCAAAAAGATTATTACTTGCCTCCGCAACCTCCTGTAAACGAGAACGAGTGAAAAGTTTTAAATCAACCAAAACTTGATCATTTCTTGAACGCCCCGAGTGGATTTTTTTACCAGCTTCGCCTAATTTACGAGTCAAAAGTAGTTCAACTTGTGAATGGACATCCTCAATTCCTTCTTCAATAACGAAGTTTCCATTTTGGATTTCTTGATAAATATTTTTCAGTTCTACTTGAATATCAGACAGTTCTGATTTTTCTAATAGTCCAATACTTTCAAGCATTTGGGTATGTGCCATTGAGCCTTGCACGTCAAATTGTGCGAGGAGTAAATCAAATTCGGGATCTCGTCCGACGGTAAATTTTTCTATTTTTTCGTTTACTGAAACGTTATCTTTTTGCCAGAGTTTGCTCAATTTTTTGTCTTTCTATTTTTAAAATTTATACGAATCTGTCATCCTGACGTTAGGAAGGAACTCTGTTATTCAATCCCAAAATTAAGATTAAGGGATAAAATGTCAGTTCCCTCCTGCGTCGGGATGACAGACTATCCAAATATCTCCTCTCCCGATAAATCCAATTCTTTAAATAATTCAGACACGACTTTTTCTTTTTCTAAACAATAGGAATGCAGGATAAATCGCTTATTTTCGAGTACATATACTTCAATAATTCGATTGGTTAAATCCACAATCCAGTATTCCTGAACACCATGAAATTCGTAGGCTTGCATCTTTTTACCTCTATCATTTCTCCCTGTACTTGGCGATAATATTTCGATTACTAAATTTGGTACACCTTCTATGATACCTTCATCTATTAAAGTATTTTTGTTTTCCTCTGAAATAAATAATAGGTCAGGTTGGAGATAATTATTGATATCCAAGTACACATCAGTAGGTGCAAAGAAAATTTCTCCTAATTTTCTATCCGTTACATAGCGGTCAAGTTTCACAACGAATTTTCTCAAAACTCGATGATGTTCAAAATGGGGGGATGATTTTTTCACAATTTCACCTTCTATAAGTTCGTAATAGCAGTTTTCGTCCAAGTTTTCCATCTTACGGAAATCCTCAACGGTATATTTTTCTTCTTCGATTAATAATTCCATGATTTTAATCTGTTTTGTTTACTCAAAGTTAATTACAAAATTACTTTTCCCAACATCTTAATATATAAATCAATCCCTTCCTCAATCTCACTTAAATAAATAAATTCATCAGCTGTATGTGAACGTTCTGAATGCCCAGGACCAATTTTTAAAGATTGACAATTCAGTACGGCTTGGTCGGAAGTTGTGGGTGAACCATACGTTGTTCTGCCCATCGAAAGTCCCGCTTGAACAATTGGATGATGTTCTGAAATGGCGGAGGGCTTCAACCGAATTGAACGTGCAATTGCCTCAGAATCAATGTTTTGTCGGATAGTTTCAAGGGTTTCTTTCAAGGTATATTGTTCCGTAACTCGGCAATCAATAGTAAAATTACAAGTGTCAGGAACAACGTTATGTTGCTTGCCCGCATTGATAATTGTTACCGACATTTTCATTCTTCCCAACACGGGCGAGACTTTTGGGAATTCATAATTTTGAATCCAATTGATGTCTTTCAAGGCTTTATAAATGGCATTTTCTCCTTCTTCTCGGGCAGCGTGTCCTGCTTTTCCGTGAGTGGTGCAATCGACAACCATTAAGCCTTTTTCAGCAATTGCCAAGTGCATTTCAGTAGGTTCTCCGACGATGGCAAAATCTATTTCGGGTAAATCATTTTCTTTCAATAATAACTCTAAACCGTTCGTTCCCGAAATTTCTTCCTCTGCCGAAGCGACAAATAACACATTGAATTTCAGGTCACTACGATAATAAAAATAGCAAAATGTAGCCAATAAACTCACCAAACATCCTCCTGCATCATTACTGCCCAAACCGTATAATTTCCCATCTTTTTCTAATGGCTCAAAAGGGTTCAACGTCCAAGAAGGATTGGGTTTCACGGTATCGTGATGTGAGTTGAGAAGGACCGTTGGTAATTCGGGATTGAACTGTTTATTCCTCGCCCAAAGGTTATTGATTTTTCTTCGGAAAGGCATATTTCTTTCTCTAAAAAATTCTTCGAGAATATCACCTGTCAGGTTTTCTTCACGGCTAAACGACTGTTTGGCAATGAGTTGCTTCAACAGAACGATTGCATCTTGGGTTATTTGTTGTTGTAAAGTCATGTGTAACCCGATGCTTCCGCATCGGTCAAAAAAACGATTATTTCTTTTAAATCCGATGCAGAAGCATCGGGTTACAGCCATCTGCACGACAATTCTTCAATATCACTTCTTCTTGCCAACTGATTTATCCATTCCGCTGTAATTTGCTCAAAGCCATAAAATAGACCTGCCATTCCACCCGTGATTGCTCCGATGGTATCGGCATCATCGCCTAAATTGACGGCTTTCAGTACAGCATCTTTAAAATTATCTGTTGTTAAAAACGCCCAAAGACTTGCTTCCAACGTGTGCAAAACATATCCCGAAGCGTAAATATCTTGCACTGGTATTCTGGAAATATCATCGAACAAAATTCTATTGTAAAGTTCTATTTCTGAAGATTTTACGTCAATTAAATGCAAATAATCACGAACGATATTTTGGGTTTCATAGTAAGCATCGCATTTATCTTTTTCCTTTAATAATTGAATAACAAACTCAACTGCAAAGAAGCACCCAATTACTGAACGGATATGGGAATGGGTTACGCCTGAGACTTCTTTGGTAATACAAAAACGTTCATCAATAGATTTATCTTGAAGGTAAATTGCCAAGGGTAAAATTCGCATTAATGAACCATTTCCATTAGAATAATCGTCACATTCCCCTGATTCTAAGGCAGATACACCCTTGGCAATCTTGTCCATTGCATTACGAGTTGATACGCCCATATCAAAAATTTCCCCGTGCGGAGTCCAATAATTGTACTGATACCATTGACAAAATTTCTTGCCTAATTCTTCAATATCATAGCCTTCAATTAGTTGTTCTACCAACAAAAATGACATCGAACTATCATCCGACCAAGTACCTGCGGGTTGATGGTGCGTACCGTATTCTCGCATTCCAATCACAGGATTTACCTGCAAGTGTTTGCGGCTCATAAATTCAACTGGAACGCCCAAAGCGTCGCCGATTGCTATGCCAAAAAGTAAGCCTTTGGTGTGCATTTGTGGAAGGATTATTTATTTGGTTGGTGATGGTTTATGTTCTTCTAAATCAATGGTTTCAACTACTGAAAATTTTTGATTTACAACATCATAATAGTTAAACGATTTGATAAACTGCAACAACTCTGGTTCTAAACTTTCGTTAGTTTTCAAACAAGATCCTCTTTCTTCGTCTTGGTCAAAACCATATTTATCCAAAAAAGAAATATCTATATCTTCGAATCCAGAATTTTTATAAAAATAACTACCGTTTAAATAAATTTCATAGCTTGAAGTATCGGTAGTATCTTAAATAAGAATATGAAATATTGGATTATAATTGCTCATATATTGAATGATACAAGGCTTTGAATAAGTCATAAATTTAGAAAAACTATTTTCAAAAATTAAACTGCCTTCAAAGTACGTAACTCCAATATTCTCTTGATTTGAATAAATAAGCGAACTTTTTTGAGAAAATTCTACATCAAATATACTGTTTACTATTTTAAGGTTAAGTAATTTAAAAATCTGATACGTTTTTTCTTCAACTTTGTCAGAAGGTATATTTTTGAAGATTAATAAGGTTGTATTTAGTCCCATTTAGTATAAAGTTCAATTGATAGAAATATACATTACAAAAATAAATAAAATGCTTAGATTAGTGTAATAAAACAGAATGATTATGACAACAGCACGAGCATATTTTGAAATCTATAAATCTTTACCCGTTACTGTAAAGAGTAAGGTTTTTTCTTTGATTATTGAAGACGAAAGCCCTTTGTTATCTGAAATAGAAAATAGTCTAACTGAAGTTCAACAAATGAAAAAAGGCTTAAAACCTAAAAGAAATGTTAAAGATTTAATCGCCAATCTTCGTCATGAATAATGTCATCTACTCAGATGCTTTCGAATCAAAATTAAAACGTTTTGCTAAAAAATTTCCTTCAATTTTAGATGAAATAGGAGAATTAGCGGAACAATTAGAAGAAGATGCTCATTTGGGTACATCTCTTGGTTCTGGACTTTACAAAATTCGTCTTTCCGATAGCAAAGGCGGAGGTAAAAGTGGTGGATTTATTTAGGGTTATCACTTACATCGTCTGTCAAGAATCTGAATCGAATGATGTTTATCTACTTACCATGTATGACAAATCTGAGGATAGTTCTTTCAAAAAAAGTCTTTGGTTAAACTTGTCAAAAAGTAATTACATAATCCTTGTCCCCGCCACTCCATCATTCACCGCCAATCTTACCTCCGCCGCATGGCAAATCGTTACTTGTGAAACGCCTTCTGCAATTGCTTTGAAAGCATTATCTAACTTCGGAATCATGCCAGTATGAATTGCTCCGTTGGCTTTTAACTGTTCATAATACACTTTTTTTAGAACTGGAATTACTGAACTATCATCGTCTACATCCGTTAAAACGCCTTTTTTCTCGAAACAATAAACCAAATTTACTTCATAGTTTTTAGACATGGAAATTGCCAACGCCTGAGCAATCGTATCGGCATTGGTGTTAAGCATATTACCTACTTTGTCGTAGGTCAGTGGGGCAAAAATTGGCACTAAATTTCGTTGTAAAAGGCTATCAATGAATACGTTATCTACCTTTTCAATATCTCCCACAAAACCATAGTCAATTTCTTTTATCACCCGTTTCTTAGATAAAATCACTCCTGCATCCGCTCCCGTAAGTCCGATGGTGTTTACGTTTCGGCTTTGAAGCTGGGCTACTAAAGTTTTATTGACTAATCCGCCGTAAACCATCGTAACCACGTCCAACATGGCTTTGTCGGTGATGCGTCTGCCTTCCACCATAACAGTTTCAACATCCATTTTCACGGCTACTTGGGTGGCAATTTTTCCACCACCGTGTACTAATATTTTTGGAGAAGGAATCTGGGGAAAATCGTTTAAGAAATTCTCTCTTAAAGTAGGATTATCAACAACATTTCCGCCTATTTTTATGATAGTTAATTTCATGAGTATGATTTGTTAGAACGCAGATGACGCAGATGCCCTCGGCAACGCAGATTTTCGCTGATAAAACATGGCATTCGATTGCTAAGAAATTATTGGGTTATATAGAATCATTTGATAAAATCCTTTTAAATCTGCGTTGCGAAGCATCTGCGTTCAATGAAAACCCTAAAAAAGATACGGGCTTTCTTCTCTGATTATTTTCATTAAAATATGTTTCAAAACAACCTGTGCTGACCAAATTCTGTTACCCGCTTGTTGCACAACTACTGAATTTGGCGAATCCAACACGGCATCATCCACCACTACGTTTCTACGGACTGGTAAACAGTGCATAAACTTGGCGTTGTTGGTCAAAGCCATTTTTTCAGCCGTGATTTTCCATGATGGGTCTTGGGACAGAATTTTGCCGTAATTAATATAGGACGACCAGTTTTTGGCGTAAATAAAATCAGCATCCTTAAATGCTTCTGCCTGATTATGAGTTACTTGGGCATTTCCAACAAATTCTGGGGCGAGTTCATAGCCTTCGGGATGTGTGATGACAAAATCCACATTGGCGGCATTCATCCACTCTGCGAATGAGTTTGGAACTGCCTGTGGCAAGGCTTTTACGTGCGGAGCCCACGACAGAACCACCTTCGGACGAGGTTTGGTTTTGAGTTCTTCAATCGTAATTAAGTCCGCCAAAGATTGCAAAGGATGGCGAGTAGCAGATTCCAAACTCACGATGGGACGACCTGTATTTTTAACAAATTGATTTAATACTTTTTCCGAATAATCCTCCTCACGATTCTCCAAAGTCGGGAAACTACGAATGCCCACAATGTCGCAATACTGTCCAATCACGGGAGCGGCTTCCTTAATATGTTCGGCTTTTGTTCCGTCCATGATGGCTCCGTCTTCAAATTCCAATCCCCAGCCATCTTGCCCAACGTTCATTACAATAAGTTCTAAACCCAAATTTTGAGCTGCTCGTTGCGTACTCAGACGGGTGCGGAGACTCGAATTGAAGAACAAAAGTCCCATGGTGCGGTTTTTACCCAAGTGCTTATCGGCGTAGGGAGTCTTTTTAAATAACAAGGCTTCTTTTACCAAAGCCTGAACATCAATGGCATCTTTAACAGATAGAAAATGTTGCATGGGGTCAATTTGAAAATTTGAGAATTTGAAAATTTGAGAATGACGGATTTGTGAGTTACTAACATACTTTCAAATTAGCACATTTTCAAATT
>JAYUIP010000335.1:0-7196 GCA_043765945.1 Arcicella sp. | reverse complement strand
TTTTGAGTGGCAATCATGATTCCGTTTTTTATAACGAACCAAACGATATGAAAAAGGCTTTGATGTCTATGGGAGTTCCAGAAAATGTGATGACTTTGGATTTTGCTGGTTTTCGGACTTATGATTCTATCATTCGATGTAAAGAAGTTTTCAATCAATCAAAATTTACGATTATTTCACAACCTTCACATAATGCACGGGCTTTGTTTTTAGCAGATCAATTGGGAATTGATGCGGTTGCTTTTGCAGCTCAGGATGTTTCTTCGGCTTATAAAACTAATATTCGTGAATATTTTGCTCGTCCAAAAGCTATTCTTGATGTATATTTTCTTGACCGTTCAAAATATTCTTCTAAAAAAGGAATTGATGTGAAGGAAGAGAAAAGATAATAGTACAACTGCGATTAGAATTACGGAAGCCTTCGGTGAAAACCGAAGGCTTCCGTAATTCTAATCGCAGTTATAGAACCAAGATAATTTAAGAATTCAATATTCCTTCACAAGTAATCTTATCCTTTGCAATTTGAGCTTTCAATTCATCTAATCCATTGAATTTCTGTTCATTACGAATTTTTTGCAAGAATTCAACCGTTAACTTTTCTCCGTAAACTTCTTGATCAAATTCAAAAATGTTTACTTCGACTGTCTGAAAAGTGCCATCAACTGTTGGACGATTGCCTATATTTAACATTCCTCCAAAAGCCTCATCTTTATAGTAAACCTTCACCGCATAAACACCATCCAAAGGAATCAACTTTGCAATTTCACGTACTTGAATATTTGCAGTTGGAAAACCGATAGTCCTTCCCAACTGCTTTCCTTTCACAACCACGCCCGATAGCGAGTAGTTTCTGCCCAAAGAATGATCAGCCGCTGGCACATCACCTTCTTGCAAGGCTTTTCTAATTTTTGACGAACTTACCCCAACATTTTCAATATCTTGTCGAGAAATTTCTTCAATCTGAAAGCCATATTTTTCTTTATTCAACTTCAAATAATCAAATCCTCCCTCCCGATTTTTGCCAAAACGGTGGTCATATCCAATGACTAAGGTCTTGGTTCCAATGGTATCAATCAAGATTTTTTGGATGAATTCTTCGGATGAAAGTTCCGAAAACTCACGGGTAAAAGGTATAATTAATAGATTATCAACCCCACTTTCTTCTAATAATTCAACCTTTTCTTCAAGCGTTGAAAGGAGCTTAACTATTTGATTATCAGGTGATATTACACTTCTCGGATGTGGATAAAAGGTAATTACAACACTTTCTCCGTTAGTCAATTCGGCTACTTCATTCAACCGTTTTAAAATTTTCTGATGCCCCAAATGTACCCCATCAAAAGTGCCACTGGTTACCACCGCATTTTCTAATTTCTTAAATTCTTGGATTCCGTAATAAACGTTCATTTTCTATCTTACGGCGAACCGCTAATCTTTATTTCTACTGTTAATAAATTCTTCAACTGTCAAAGCATTTTTGACATTGTACTCACCAATTCGTTCACGCCGTAGTGCTTTCATGTATGCTCCCGACCCGCAAGCCAACCCAAAATCTCGCACCAAACTTCTGATATAAGTCCCTTTTGAACAAACGATTGAAAAGTTGAGTTCGGGAAAATTTGTATCATCAATTTCAAATTTTGAAACATCAACTTCACGTGCTTTTATTTCAATATCTGAATCTTTAATTCCCTTTCGAGCCAATTCATACAACCTTTTTCCGTTTACTTGAATGGCAGAATAAATCGGTGGAATTTGCAAAGTATTGCCTCTGAATTGTTTCAGAGCATTTTCTATGACTTCTTTATCAATATGTTCAATCGGAAATTCAGCATCAAAATCAGTTTCTAAATCAACCGATGGCGTTGTTTTACCTAAAACCAACGTTCCTGAATATTCTTTTTCTTGGGCTTGGTAATTATCAATTTGCTTGGTCATTTTGCCCGTACACAAAATAAGTAAACCCGTGGCAAGTGGGTCAAGCGTTCCTGCATGACCTATTTTTTTGAATTTACCCGCAAATTTCAATTTTTTAGTAACATCAAATGAAGTCCATCGTAGTGGCTTGTCAATTAATATTAATTCGCCTTCATCAATGATTGGTAGTATATTTTCTTTTATTTCCATTAAAATTTTTCGATTGCTATCATCGCTAAAATACTGATTCCCAATACGATACGATAAATTCCGAAGTATTTAAAACCGTGTTTACTCAAAATATTGATAAAAAATTTAATGGCTAAAATCGCTACAATGAATGCCACAACATTACCTAAACCTAACAATTTCAATTCTTCTGATGATATACTTCCCTCCTCTTTTATGAATTTCAATAGTTTGTAGCCCGTTGCAGCAGCCATGGTTGGAACTGCCAAAAAGAAGGAAAATTCAGCGGCAAGACTTCGGGTCAAACGTTGTTGCATTCCGCCAATAATTGTGGCAGCACTTCTACTCAATCCTGGAAAAAGAATGGCTAAACATTGAAACAAACCGATTTTGATGGCACTGATATTATTGATGTCAACTTCTTCATGAATAATCGGATTTTTGAACCATCCATCCACAAATAAAAGAATGATTCCGCCAACCAAAAGAACGGTGGCAATAAAGGCTGGATTTTCTAAATGTTCATCAATTAAATCATTGAATAGTTTTCCAAAAATCAGGGCTGGAATAACTGCAATGAGAAGTTTTACGTAAAATTGCCAATTTGAAAAGTTAAAAAATTTCTTCCAATATAAAACAACAACCGCTAAAATTGCTCCAAATTGAATACAAATTTCAAATAGTTTGGTAAATTTATCCTTCTCAATTCCAAGAAAAGAACTCATTAAAACCATGTGACCCGTGGATGAAATTGGTAAAAATTCAGTAATTCCTTCGATGATAGCAAGGAGAATTGCTTGTAAAAATGACATTAAGGTTGGTTTTAAATTTAAAGTACCGATTTTGGAAAATCGTTTTACATTATTCAATTATTACTTTCTGACTGTAAAGTTCTTGATTCGTTTTGATTAAGACAAGATAAATGCCTTTTTTGAAGTTATAAACGTTTATTTCTAATGTTTTTTCTTGATAAAAATTTTGCTCAATTAAGATTTTACCCGATAAATCTATGATGTTAAGATTTCCAGAAATCGGTTCATTGAATGACAGAATTAACTTTTCATTTGTGGGATTTGGAAAAAGTTTAAAACCATTAATTTCTTCCAAAAGATTCGCTAAAATTACCGTTGTTCTAACCTCTATATTCGCATAATTTGATTCAGAAATAGGACTGAATGCTTTTAAACGATACATATAACTTGTATTCGATTTTAACTTTGAGTCGGTAAATTCCAATAAATTATCAGTTTCAAATACTTTTTGAAAGGTTGTTTCACCCATTGCTTGCCTTTCTAAAACATACTTATTTGCATTTGGAACTGACTTCCATTTCAATTTTATACTTTCATAAGTTGTTAAATCTTGCGAAATTTCAGGCGTTTGCAATACCGCAGAAGTTTGAATTGAAATTTCACTTTGAGGAGATTCTGTTTTATCCCCAAAAACTTTTAAACGATAAGAATAAGTCGTATTTTCTTTCAAATCTTTATCAATCCATTCATTGATTTTACTGTCTAAGGTTGCGATTTTTTTGTAAACTTCGCTCCCCGTTTTTCTTTCCAATTGATATGAAATAGCCCCAAATATTGGTTTCCAAGCAATTTTTAACGAATTAAAAAATAACAAAACTGAACTCAATTCAGGTTTTAAAAGCAAAGCTGGTGTAGTTATTTCGATAGAATCTGATGTGAGTTCATTGGGGCTTCTGGTGGTAACAATTTTATAAACATAATTTTGATTTGGAGATAAAGCACTATCAATCAGCGTCTTAACAAGTCCATTGTTCAAATTTAATAATTCAGAATATTGATTTGAGTTCTTTAATCTTTTTGAAATTATATATTTCTCAGCACCAATAACTTCACCCCATGAAACTTGGGCTTTGTTAATGTAAAGAATTGCGGAAGTTAATTTAGGTTTTGCCAAACCCTCCAAAGTTTTTGATGAAATCTGTGCATAAACGGATTCCGAGGAGTCTGAAATAACTTTTAATTGGTAACTATAAACTGTGGAGCTAAGTAAATCAATGTCTGTAAATTCAGTAACATTTGTTTTGTAAGATTTAATAACTTGATAATTACTGTCTTTTTCAGATTTACGTTCAAGTGTAAGCCGTGAGTTTAACGGAAATTGAAGAAGACTCCAAGATAGTTTTATTTGATTAATGGCAGGAGCAGCGGAAAAGTTTTGCGGTTTTGACAAAGGTTCTTGAATTTTAATTCTATTAAATGCTAAGCCTCTTGACCCTAAAATATTTTTTAAATATGGACCAACAAAAACAGGAAAATCTGCGGCAATATCTTTGTGAAAAGGAGGCAAATATGACAATCTTTTGCCAAGATATGTAAGATTATTTGAAATAGTTAATGTATTATTAAAAGATATAATAGTTTGAACATCAATGGATTTAGCAAAATTATCATCTTGGAAAAAGTAGTTTTTCAAAGATAGATTCAAATTTTTCCCATCACTTTTTACCGTGGTATCTTTGCCCAAAACAATTTGTTGATTTTCTTGAAAAATCATTTTTATTGTTTTGTGGGTATCATCGGTATAAAATATTTTTTGAATATTTGGCGATACTATATTTGCATTTGATGATTTATTGTAAAAAGTTGGTTCGAGGATATTCAATATTTCATTGGCACAATTGGCATATCCTTGTTTGGTGTAATGAACCCCGTCGTAACCTTCCAATCCTTCAATGGCATAAGGCGTTACCTTTGGAAACAAATGTGCTAAACTTCTCTGAGACTCTCTTATTGAAGCACCAGTATTTCCATCCAAATTAAACCTAACCAATGGACTTTGAAAAACGATAAACTGCTGAACGCTTGGAAAATCTTTAACAAAATAACCCATCAATTTTTTCAGTTTTGCATCATATTCAACTGGATTAGTTCTACTGAATAATTCATAAACCCCATGCCAAAAAAAGAAACCCTTAATATTATTTATTAGTCCCGATTTTTTAATTCTGTAACCAAAGGAATTATAAACACCTCCTGGATTTAGTCCAGTACCTTCTCTGTCCATTAATAAATCAATGTACATTCCAGGACCTCCACCTGTAATAATACACACAGGAACACCATATTTTTCAGTGATTAATTCTTGCAACATTGTTCCCCAAGCACCCACACGAGGAATGAAGTAATTTTCATTCACAGTCCAAGTCGTATCTTTGGGCGAATAGTCTTTTTGTGCATCCTGATTATATCTCCCAAATGTTCTGATGTATTTATCGGTTGAATAATAATCTACTACATTTTGTGTATTACCGTTTGAATCACCGTAAATAACATAAAAATCACCTGCAACTATATTTTTTCTTGAAGCAATCAAGACAGAATCTTTCTCATTTTTTGATGCGTAGATAAAAATATTGTACTCCGCTTTTTCCGACTTAATGGTTGGATTTGCTGTAAATGAATCCTCCTGTGCATTAACCTGAACTTTCACTTTTTGATAGCCAAAAAGTTTGTTTTCACGATAAATTAATACTGAAAGTGTCTTCCAGCCTTTATCTTGGATCGTACCCACAATCGGAATAGTTCCAATATTATTTTCGTTTCTGGCATATAATTGAAAATCTTGAGGAATTTGACTAAAAACAAAAGGAGGATAAACTTGTTGTGCTTTTGCCTTCCACGAAACTGAAATAAAGCTAATTAAGAATAAAAATATTTTAAAGATTTTTTGTGAGGACATGAATTTCATTGATGATTTTGTTTACAAAAATAGCCACTATTTAGGGAAATAGTGGCTATTTTAAAATATATTCAACGATTTAAGCTATATTTTAGAATTCAGATAAGCTTTCCAATCACCATATAATTCTCCATAAATATTCGATTTTGAAACCTCGGGTTCGATTAACCCTATTCTTTCCATATTCAGAAACGCCTCTTTTGGATTACTGAAAAATTGATTGCCAATCCCTGCACCCAAAGCCGCTCCTTTGGCTCCGTCTGTATCATACAACTCCACACCCACGCCCGTTACATTTACGAGTGTTTGAGAAAAAACATCACTCAAAAACATATTTGATTTTCCCGCCCGAATGACCGATGGCGAAGTTCCATTTTCTGCCATAATATCCATACCGTATTTTAATGAAAAGGCAATTCCTTCTTGTGCCGCACGAATAATGTGGGCATTAGTATGCACATTAAAATTAATTCCTTGAAAAGTTGAATTAATGGTTTTATTTTCCAAGACTCGTTCCGCACCATTTCCGAAAGGTAAAACCTTCAAGCCGTTTGCTCCTTCCGAAATTTTAGAAGCTAATTCATTCATAGTCTGATAATTCATCCCTCCTGTAACGTTATCCCGTACCCAACGATTCAAAATCCCCGTTCCATTAATACACAATAATGTTCCCAAACGGTTTTCATTATTCATTTGATGATTTACGTGTGCAAACGTATTTACCCTTGATTTTGGGTCATAGCTCACTTTGTCAGAAACTGAATAAATTACTCCCGAGGTTCCTGCCGTTGCCGCAACTTCGCCAGGCTCTAACACGTTGAGAGACAAGGCATTATTGGGTTGGTCGCCTGCCTTGTACGTAATGGGAGTACCCACTTGCAAGCCCAACAAATCTGCCATTATATTTGTTAGACCACCATGGTTTGAAAAAACTGGATGAATTTCGGGCAAGATAGAATCCGAAAATTCATAATATTTCAGAATATCTTCCGAAACTTTATTCGTTTGAAAATCCCAAAAGATACCTTCTGAAAGAGCCGAATTTGAAGTAGTAATTTCGCCCGTAAGTTTCATAGCAATAAAATCGCCTGGCAACATAATTTTATACACTGACTCGTAAACTTTGGGCTCATTCGCTTTCACCCAAGCCAATTTTGAAGCCGTGAAATTTCCTGGTGAATTTAATAAATGAGACAGACATTGTTTCTTTCCAATTCCTTCAAAGGCTTTATTGCCAATTTCCACCGCACGGCTATCACACCAAATAATGGAAGGTCGTAGCACCGATAAATCAAGGTCAATCATCACTAAACCGTGCATTTGGTAAGCAATTCCAATGGCTTGAATATCTTTTGGATTATATTTTCGAGAAGCGTTAC
>JAYUIP010000334.1:0-7201 GCA_043765945.1 Arcicella sp. | reverse complement strand
TAAAAGACATGGCTGACCGTGCCACTGATGTAACCAAAAATTCTGCTTCTTGGAAGAACTATTTCAAGCAAGGTGTTCGTGATGATAATTTCTTGATTGAGTATGGATATAATTGTCGGATGATTTGCGATACAACTGGGAATATTGAGGCAATGAATGCTTTTGCGGAGAAACAAATTAGTACAAATTTTCAAAATCCTATTAGTTTTTTAGTTTTGCAAAAGGTGGTTATTGACGATGAAAACCCTCTTTTCAAGCACGTAGTCAATAATCTGGAAACCTATTACGCAAAATATCCAAAAAAAGATGTTGTCTCTGCGGTTGAAAATACGGTAATGTATAGTCTTTATAGTAGCCGTGCGAATAATTTTTCTTTGGAGAAAATTACGGAGATGAAAGAGACTTTACGCAAGATTGGCATTGATAAACAATCCATTGCAGGGCGTTTTTTATTACCCGAAACAAAGGTTTTGTTCAACACCAATCAACCCGAAAAGGCAATTGAAGTAATTGATATTTTTTACAAAGGCGTAAAAAATATTGACAAAAAAGATGGTGAATTTATCGAAAAATACGTTCGTGGATTCACACAAGATGAAGCGGTTTTGAGTAAAATTAATTGGATATATAAAAAATAGGGATTAGGGGATTGGAGATTAGGTCAGACGATAGTCAGACCGTAGAAATTTATCGTCTGACTATCGTCTGACTTAACTATAAATAAATGAAACTTTGGGGTATTGATTTAGGTGGTACAAAAATAGAATGTGCCGTTTTAGATAGTGAAAATAATCTTTCGGTAATTATCAGAAAACGTGTTCCAACGGAGGCTGAAAAAGGTTATCAACACATTGTTAATCAAATAATTAAGTTGGTTGATATGGTGTCGGAAGAATTGGGCGAAAGACCTCATAAAATAGGTTTTGCCACGCCAGGCGTGCTTGACCCTGAGACGAAACTCATGAAAAACTCTAATACGGTTTGCATGAATGGACAACCCATGAACCGAGATTTGGAAAAGGCTTTGGATGTTCCCGTAAAGTTAGCAAACGATGCGAATTGCTTTGCGTTGGCGGAAACTTTGATGGGAGCGGGTAAGAATTATCCAAATGCTGAATTGGTTTTCGGCGTTATCATGGGTACGGGCGTAGGCGGAGGATTGGTCGTACATGGAAAAGTCATTGGTGGACACCACGGAATAGCAGGAGAATGGGGACATAACATCCTCGAAGAAGGAGGAGAATCTTGTTATTGTGGTAAAGCGGGATGTGCAGAAAAGGTCATTTCAGGAACAGGATTAGAACTTTTTTACGAAAAAAAATCAGGTAATCATCTGAAATTAAAGGAGATATTGGAAAGATACGAAGCCAAATCTGATGCAATTGCTGAGGAAACAATCGACCGAATGTTAGAATTTTATGGTCGTGGAATCTCAACCTTAATCAACGTTCTTGACCCCGATTTGATTGTGATTGGTGGAGGCGTTGGTAACATTGATTTGCTTTATACCGAAGGATATGAACGGATAAAAAAATACATTTTCAATAATAAAAAGTTAACAACTCCCATCATAAAACCGCTTTTAGGGGATAGTGCGGGGGTTTTTGGAGCAGCGTTGTTGTAAATCATATCCTTTGATTTTTTGTTTTTATCTTATACTTACTACCAAATTTTTATTTGAAATGGGATATAGCAATTATAAAAAGATAAAAAGTGTAGTCAAGAAATTTAATCTTGATATGCTGTTAGTCACAATTTGTTTGAACAGGTTGAGGCTGTTCAGCCGAGTGCATGGTTGCTTGAAACGCTTGAGATTGGTGAAATGTCACCTCTTACGAATGAAAAATCAAAATCAGAACGAATTGTTTCTCCTATTTTATTAGAAGTTGCAAGACAGTATCGTGACAAAATCTCTTTGTTCTCTGGTGAGGACATCAATATTAGTTCGGAAGATGATTTATCTGGACCTTGTGATTTTTTCTTTTCTCTACAAGTTCCCAAACTATATATTGAAGCTCCTATTATCTCGTTAGCAGAAAGTAAGGATGAGGATATGGAATATTGTTCAGTGTGCAGCCCAGATTTATGGGGCAAAATGCTATAATGAAATGGAAGGGAAAGTCATTATAGTTATTTATGGTTGTGCTACTGATGGCATAGAATGGCGTTTTGTTAGGTTTGAAAACAACGTGTATTATATTGATAAGAGGACAATCACGGACTTACCTATGATTTTGGGTACTTGGCATCATATTCTAAGAAAATTTTAAGCAAATATTCTACTTCCGAAACACAATTGCCTTCACAGGTTCAATACGAGTAATGACGAATGTCGGAATAATTAAAACCAATACCACCAAAGAAATTGTTGCGAGATTTAATAATAAAATAACCCACCAATTTAAACTTATCGGAACCGTATTCATGTAATAATTTGCGGCATCTAAGGGAATAATCTTGTAGTATTTTTGGAGTAAGCAAATGCCAATGCCTAACACATTTCCGTAGAGTAATCCTTTGAAAATCATCTGAAAACCACTCCACAAAAATATTTTACGGATCTGCCAATCGTTGCCTCCCAATGCCTTTAAAACGCCAATCATCGGGGTGCGTTCCAACATCAAAACTAATAAAATTGAAATCATATTAAAGCTCGCTACGAATAGAATTAAGGTTAAGAAAATTACCATATTTCTATCCAACATTCCCAGCCAGTCGAAGAGTCCCATGAAGGTGTCGGTGATTTTATCCAATTTCATATCGGGTTGTAATTTATCTTGAACTACTTTGGCGGTTGCATCCAATTGCTCAAAATCCTTTACATAAATTTCATAACTTCCCACAGAATCTGCCCCCCAGGCGTTTATTCGCTGAATTAAGCCCATGTCACCGATGATGAGGTTTTTATCAAACTCTTCAAGGCTGGTTTCGTAAATTCCCTTGATAAATAATTTTCGAGGTCGATCGGTTGCGTTTAGAAAATAAATAATGGGCGAATCGCCCACTTTCAATTGAAGTTTATTGGCGATAATTTTACTAATTAAAATATCTTTTGAATACGTAGAATCCGAAAATTCAATCTGTTTTCCTTCGATAATATTGGGTTGAAAACGCTCAAAATCAAAGTCTTTACTGATGCCTTTCATCACGATACCCAAAATATCTTGACGAGTTTTCAAAATGCCAGCTTTTTGTATAACGGTCTGTAGATGAGCTATTTCTGGAGTATTTTTATAATTTCTGAATAAATCTGTTTGCTTCGTGATGGGATATTCTTCGTAGGATTCATTGGCAGAAAATTTTGCAACTTTGATGTGTCCCGCCAAGCTAAAAATTTTCTGATTTATTGCTCCCTTAAACCCAAACAGTACCGCAAAAGCTAAAATCATTACTGCCAAACCGACGGCAATACTTCCTATGCCAATCTTTGTAACTGTGCCAGAAAATGAGGAAGTTTTAGTATTTTGGATACGTTGAGAAATGAAATAGGGAAAATTCATGCGGTATTTTGTAAATTTGTTTTATTATTCAGTTTCTCAACGAAGGAAAACTAATTTCAATACAAATTACGATGATTTTACTAAATTGACACAAAACTATGAACTTAACTTTCACTAAAAATACGTTTATATTATTGAATTTGTGGGTCGCAACGGCTTGTGCATCAACGCAAGCAGATGTTCCCAAAAACCTAAAAACGGGTGCAGAACAAACCAATTTATACGTTTCTGATTTAAAAGGAAAGTCAGTTGCCTTAGTCGTTAATCATACGTCCACGATTGGCAAAACGCATTTGGCGGATTCTTTGCTTTCGTTGGGAATAAAAATTAAGACCATTTTTGCTCCTGAACACGGATTTAGAGGCACAGCGGATGCGGGCGAACACGTGGCAAATGGCATTGATAAAAAAACTGGATTGCCGATTGTGTCTTTATACGGAAGCAATAAAAAGCCCTCTGCGGCTCAATTGGAAGGGATTGATGTCGTAATTTTTGATATTCAAGATGTGGGAGCAAGATTTTATACCTACACCTCCACGATGCACTACGTCATGGAAGCCTGTGCGGAACAATCGAAAAAACTGTTGATTTTAGACCGACCAAATCCAAACGGACATTATGTGGACGGACAGGTTTTGGATAAGAAATTTGCTTCGTTCGTGGGCTTAAATCCCGTGCCAGTGGTGCATGGTTGCACGGTTGGAGAATTGGCTCAAATGATTAATGGCGAAGGTTGGTTATCGGGAAATAAAAAATGCAACTTACAGATTGTCAAGTGTTTAGGTTATATACATTCAACATCGTATAATCCTCCAATCGCTACTTCGCCTAATTTACCAAATCTGCAATCTATGCTTTTATATCCTTCCATTTGCTCTTTTGAAGGTACGGAAGTAAGCGTTGGACGTGGAACTGATAAGCAATTTCAAGTGATCGGTTCGCCAAATCCCAAGAATGGGAGTTTTACTTTTACGCCCGAAGACAAACCTGGGGCAAAGAATCCACCGCAAAAAGGCAAATTGTGTTACGGCGAAGATTTATCTCGGATTGATGCTCGAAATCAAGCATTTACCTTGAAATATGTGATTGATTATTATCAAAAATCAGATAACAAAGCCAAGTTTTTCAGTAGTCCTTCGTTCTTTGATAAATTGGCTGGAAGTGATACAATTAGAAAACAAATTATCGCAGGAATGACGGAAAAGCAGATTCGGGCATCTTGGAAAGCGGATTTGGATAAGTATAAAACGACTCGGAAGAAATACTTACTGTATGAATTATGAGAAGATTATCAAAAATAATAATAAAAATCACAACACAATAATCACTTGAAACTTATAAAATTTTTTACACGAATCATACTAATTGCTTTGCTGCCTTTAATATTTATTGAAGGAACACGAAGGGTAGATTTAGCTTTTAACCCAAGTTCAAAAAATTCTTATTTGGCAACAATCATTGACAAAATGTACTTGTTAGATTCCTTGCCCTCTCCCCGTCTAATTCTGATGAGTGGGTCAAGTATGGCGTTTGGCGTTAACAGTGATTTATTGTCAACAGAATTGGAAATTCCAGTTGTAAATGCGTCCCTTCACTTCAAATTGGGAAGTCGTTTTATGATGGATCAATTGAAATCTACTGTTAGAAAAGGAGATATTGTGTTGCTTACGTTGGAATATGTGGTTACTTCAAAAGGAAGTTGTGAGGAAAAGCTGATGGTTGCCGACTTCTACTCACCCGCAAAAAAGTGGATTCATTTCAACTCTTTTTCAGAAGAAGTTGGTGCATATACTGTGCATAGATTAGCAGATTTTAAACTTTTAATGGGTGAAACATGGGCGGGAACACGCAGAAAAACGATTAGCATCGATGACACAACATCAATATTTTATAGAAAATGCTTTGTGAAAAACGGGGATTTATTAGGACATTTAAACAATCCACAGCCCAAATTTGATATTCCAGAAATATCAGTTGATGTGGAATTCAGCAAGCCAATCCAAGATTTGAACGATTTTGTAGCATTTGCCCAAAAAAAAGGTGTAACCGTATTTTTTACTTTCCCAAGTTATGCCGAAAGTGGATATGAGAAAAATATGATAGTGCTTAAAATCATAGAAAAACAATTTAGAGATAATTTGAAATGCCCAATCTTAGGAAGTCCAGAAAATTCTGTGATGGATGATGTATTTTTTTATGACAGCGTATTTCATCCAAACGCCCAAGGTCGTAAAATCTTTTCTTCAAGATTAATTCAATTATTGGAACAAGAAGGAATTTGAGTTGCCTAAAATATTTACTTATAAATCACTAACATCATTGCTTAATTTTATCATAAAAATAGCTGCATTAATTACTTTAATTATTTCAACCATAAGTGTCATAATTATGGTTAGAAATGATTTAGACGAAAATTATTTTGCATCCATTGCAGACAAACACAATTACGCTCAATCTATTCAAAAACCAAAAATTATTTTGGCAGGAGGTTCAAATTTAGCTTTCGGAATTTCATCTGATTCTATCGAAAAAGGTTTAAATATTCCAGTCGTAAATCTTGGGTTATACGTTGGTTTTGGGCTTGATTTTATTTTGCAGGAAACCCTTTCAGAAGTTGAAAAAGGTGATTTGGTGATACTAAGTATTGAATATTATTTGAAAAAGAACGAAGAAGAATATTCAAAACAAATGGCTGCATTTGCCTATCCACCTGCGTACGAATACGTAGGTTATACAAATTTTTTAGACCATTTTGAAAAGAAAACTGCATTCTTATCTCGCTATAGTCGAAATTTAATCTTCTTCCCAAATCGCATAAAATCACCTCAAATTGATGATAAAATATCTGACTACTTTCGAGGAGGGTTTTCTGAAAAAGGAGATTTATTATCGCATTTGAACAACCCGCCCATGCGTCCACTCAATGATTTAGCAGGCTTTAAAAAACTAAATTATTCAACTGAAATTCAAGCAATTAATCAATTTATTGGGGATGTTAGACAGAGAGGAGGAGACGTTAATTGGTTGTATCCATGCTATACCCAAACGGGTTATGACATGAATAAAGAACCGTTGCAATATTATGAAAAACAAATTCAGAAAAATGTCAATTGCTTGAAAATTAATAATTTAATAGACGGAATTTATCCAGATAATTGTTTTTATGATACCCATTTTCACCTTTTTGGAAATTGCAGAATTGAACGAACACAGAAATTGATACAAACAATTAATAGTCATAAGTCTGTAAATCATTAAGTTGTAAGTTTGCTTATGACTTACCATTAAATGACTTATCACATACAGACTCAAAATAAAACTATGCTTTTTAACTCATTAGAATTCCTTATTTTTTTTCCTATCGTTACGATTTTATATTTCGTATTACCTTACCGTTTTCGGTGGGTTCTGTTGCTGACTGCAAGTTGCTATTTCTACATGGTCTTCAAACCCATTTATATTTTGATACTGGGTTTCACAATTGTAATTGACTATTTTGCAGGAATTTATATAGAACAATCAGAGGGTAAAAAACGCAAACTATACCTCACATTAAGCCTTATTGCGAACATTGGTGTTTTGGCTATATTCAAATATTTTAACTTCTTGAATCTCAATTTTACCTGGCTTTTGGAAGGATTCGACCTTAAAAATCCTATTCCATTTCTTCAAATATTACTTCCAATTGGTCTGTCTTTTCA
>JAYUIP010000333.1:0-7218 GCA_043765945.1 Arcicella sp. | reverse complement strand
TTCTTTTTAATGAACGGGACAAAAATTGTATCCTCGCATAATTTGAAAGAATACGAAGAAATACTATCGGATAATGGCTTTTTTAGGAGTCACCACAGTTTTTTGTTGAACATGAACCACGTTTCAAAATACTTAAAATCAGATGGTTATGCCTTGATGAGCAACGGAAAACATACCGATGTGAGCAAGCGGAGGAAAGATGATTTTGTGCAGCGATTAACGCATTTGTGATTGTATTATTGAGGAAATGAGGTTACACAGAGAGCCACAGAGGAAGAATTTGAGAGCCACAGAGAAATTTACTACACTCTCTGTGGTTCTCTTTTTTTAACTCTGTGGCTCTCTGTGTAACCTCATTTCCTCCCATTCTTTCAATGCCCAAAAAACAAAGCTCCAACCACAAATACATCAATAACCCACAGCGTTACAGATACTTCTTTATATTTTCCCGTAAAAACTTTCAAGATTGTCCAAGACAAAAAACCCCAGATGATTCCTTGGGTGATAGAATACGAAAAAGGTATCAAAATCATAGCCAGAAATGCTGGAATGGCATCATCTAACTTGTTCCAATTAATTTTTGTAATGGGTTTTATCATAAAAACACCCACAATTACTAAGGCTGGAGCGGTGGCAATGGCGGGAATCATCGACAAAAGAGGCGATAAAAAAATGAAGGGCAAAAACAATAATCCTGCCGTGATGGCGGTCAGTCCACGTCGTCCGCCTTGTTCAATTCCTACGGCAGATTCTATGTAAGCGGTTCCTGGACTTGTCCCTAAGATTCCTGCCAATAAAGTAGCTACAGCATCGGTCAAAAGTGATTGTTTCACGTTGCGAGGTTCTCCGTTTTCGTCGTAAAGATAGGTTGCTTCGGCAATGCCAACGAAGGTGGAAAGACTATCGAAAAGGTCGGTGAAAACGAAGGCAAAAATGATGGGAATTAAGGAGAATTTCATGGAACCCACGATGTCCAATTGACCAATCAAACTGAAATCGGGTTTGGCAAAAACGCCTTGAAAATTGACTAAGGTCTTTTGTCCAAAATTTATGACAGAAGCATCTCCCCAATACCTGCCTATGGGTATTGCGAGTAGAGTTGTGAGGATAATTCCGATAATAATTCCGCCTTTTACTTTGTTAATTATCAGGATTGAGGTAAGAAATAAACCGAATAAAAAAGTCAAAACTATGGGGTCTTTGAGGTTGGCAATCCCAATTAAAGTGGCGGGATTTGAAACGATAAATTTAGCATTTTCAAAACCTATTAAGCTTATAAACAGACCAATACCCGCTGAAATAGCAAACCGAAGCGGCTTAGGAATTGCTTTCACAATATACGTTCTGACGTTGAAAATGGATAATATTAAAAAGAATACGCCCGCCCAAAAAACTGCTCCCAAAGCCACTTGATAAGAAATTCCCATGCCTTTGACGGCAGTAAAAGTAAAGAAAGCATTCAAGCCCATTCCTGGGGCAACAACGATGGGATTTTTAGCGTATAAACCCATCATTACACTACAAAAAAACGACAACAAAACCGTGGCTGTCAGCACTGCAGAAAAGGGCATTCCCGTCTGAGAAAGTATCGAAGGATTGACCACGATAATGTACATAGTGGCTAAAAATGAACTTACGCCCGCAAGAATTTCGGTTTTTTGAGTGGTTGGAGACATGAGTTTTTTGTTTGATTACACAAATAAATACGGTTTAAAAGAATTTATAATTTTGTTCTATAAAATCTCTTCGTATCGGCACTGCAATTAAACAAAAAGTTCTTGCAAATTTGTGTATTAACCACACAAACTTGCAAGAACTAAAATAACATTAAAATTTATTTCAAGACAACTAACAAATAAAATTTGCGTCTTCCCGTCCTTGCGGTTAAACACATTTAAGGCTTAAATTTCTCATAAACCTCTTTATCCGTCGCAACGTCACGTCCCCACAATTCAACGGAAATTACCGACGGCATCATGCCACTTTCATCCACTTTTACGAAGACTTTTTTCAAGATTTGCATCTTCCCATTAATCGGAAAAAGGGCAACTGGCTCGCCTTTATTATTCATCTTAACAACGAATTTACGCTTACGATAGGCAAAGAAATATCCATCATAAGTGCCTGATTCTCCAACAGTTGACTTCGTGTGCAAACCATAGGCTAATGAACGTTGTATGTTAGAAAGTTCTTGTTTTTTTCCTCCTTCATTGTAGCGAATCCAGTAAGTGTAAACAGGATTTTTGGGGTCTAATTTTTTATCAGTCCCAAGTTTTGCGTCATAAATAATGGTGTTGGTATTAGAACTTTTCTGAATATAAAACAAAGAAACAGAAGACATTGGAGGAACAGGAAATTGCTCAACCGAAGAAGGTGTTGCGGTTTTGTTTTTTTGTGCTAAACTATTGAATGTCAATAAAATAGAAAACAGAATGGTTAGTTTTGAAATTTGCATTTTTATAAATGATGGTCTTTTTGAGTATGTTTTTGTAATTTACTGAACTGTATTTAATTATTTCAGAATTCTCTCAACAATCGTTTTAGAATCAATATCAATCTGTCTGAGAATGCCTGAAATGGGTACTTGAAAACCTAAAAAATAGAGTCTTTCGTGAGGCTCTTCTTCAATCCACAAGCCTTTTGGGTAACGCCTATCGTTCAAAAGTGGTTCTGGATTATCAATAAAATCTTCAATTTGGGCTTTATAACCTGTTGCTAAAATGACGGCATCAAAAGGTAATTCTTGACTGTCATGAAACACAACGTTTTTCTTGTTGAAATGTTGAATATCGGGTAAAATTTTGATGTTTCCTTTTTTGATTTGCTCCACCGTTCCAATGTCAATCATCGGCACTTTTGCGTATGCTCTCAACTGTTTGGAAGGAGCATATTGAGGAGATTGAATACCATATTTTGATAAATCTCCAATGGCAATTTTTCTAAAAAATAAACCCACGGTATCATACACCCAATTAGGAAATTTACTAAGAAAAATCGCTAATCGTTGGGCGGGTTTTCCCATAAAATCTCGTTTGATAATATTCATCGGACTACGAACTACGATGGAAGGTTTTGCCCCATTTTCAAATAAATCCAGAGCAATTTCTGCTCCTGTGTTTCCCATGCCTACGATTAAGACTTTCTGCCCTTCAAAACCTTTGGCATTTTTGTAGTTTTGACTATGGATTTTTGTTCCCTCAAAATCTTTAAATCCTTCCCAATTAGGCTGAATGGCTACCCGATTATAACCAGTACAGACCACGATATTTTCAGAAATGAAGGACTCACCTGAATTTGTATTCGTATGCCATTGACCATTTTCTTTCTTTACCGAAACAACGTCTTGATTAAATAAAGGCTTGATATTGAAGGTTTTACAATAGTTCTCGTAATAATCAATTAATGCTAAACGTGAAATATAAGTAGGTGATTCTTCTGAAAAAGGCAAATATGGCAAGGCAGAATGTCGCTTATCGGTATGCAAATGTAAACGTTCATAATGTTGATGCCATGTGATGGCAATTTTATCAGATTTTTCTAATAAAATATATGGCTGATTCAGATGAGTGAACCGTCCTGCCATTGCCAAACCTGCGGGTCCAGCACCGATAACAAGGGTTTTTGTATGAGTCATTATAATTTTGGATGTTTTAAATGAAAATCAGTAGCTTCTTGATAGATTTTGGCAACTTGTAATAGCTTACCTTCACCAAACAATTTACCCATAAAAGTAACACTCACTGGGCGACCTTCTGAACGAAACCCGTTCGGTAAAACTACGCAAGGGTGTCCTGTTAAATTGGTCATTGTCAGGTTCTTACCTGAAAGTGCGGGCGATAAATACACATCAATATCTCCCAATTTCTTATGAAAATCTTGAATTAATAAAGTTCGATGACGATTGGCTTGAATGTACTCAACTGCAGGCACAAAACGAGCCGCCCGAAAAGCATTGGGCCACGCATTTTTAATCTGTCTGACCATTAAATCATCTTTTCCAGAACGAGTTAAATCATCAAATGCTGCTGCACCTTCAACGGTTAAAAGGAAACTTAAATCGTTGGAAGGAAGGTTTGGTAATTCCATTGGGATTAATTCTGCACCCAATTTTTTCATCATGACCAACGTCAAAGAATCAGTGGTTTTATTGCCATATTTTCCTTGAAAATCAGCTTTAAGATAACCAATTTTGATGCCTTTTAAGTCTTTTTTCGTTCCGTCAAATTGAAAAGGAGCGTCCATGACTGTCAAATCCCTGCCGTCTTTTCCATAGATCGCATTGAAAACAATGGCACAATCTTCTACTGTTCTGCAAATTGGACCTAATTTATCCATTGACCAACTCAACGCCATTGCTCCCGTACGGGGCACTCGACCGAAGGTAGGTCGTAAGCCCGTATCACCACATTCAGACGATGGCGAAACAATCGAACCCAACGTTTCAGAGCCAATCGCAAAGGGCAAAAGTCCCGCCGCAACCGAGGAAGCCGAACCCGCCGACGAACCCGAAGAACCCCGTTTGAGATTCCAAGGATTTTTGGTTGTACCGCCAAACCAAACGTCTCCCCAAGCCAATTCTCCCAACGTTAATTTAGCACAAAGAACAGCCCCCGCTTTTTCTAATCTTTCCACCACAACTGCATCATAATCAAGCACTTGGTATTTGTATGGCACGGAACCCCAAGTAGTTTTATAGCCTTTTTTTGCCAATAAATCTTTCGCTCCGTAAGGTATTCCGTGAAGCAATCCACGGTATTTTCCTGCGGCAATTTCAGCATCAGCTTGGGTGGCTTGTTTCAAGGCTAAATCTTCTGTGAGGGTCACGACACATTGTAATTGTGGATCGTATTTTTTGAGTCTTTCCAAGTAAAATTTTGTTAATTCTATGGAAGAAATTCTCTTAGTTTTAATTAATTCAGCCAATTGACGAACGTTATAAAACGCTAATTCGTTTTTATCAGTAGGCATCGTAATTGACTTCAGATCAGAGGCTTTGAAAGTAGATTGTCCTTTTTCAAACTCGAAACCCACGGGCAGAGGATTAAAAAGTAAGGCAGGATAAACCTCATTTTTGAGTTCAATTTTACGGATTTCCTCAAAATTTTTGCGAGTATCAGTCAGTTCAACGAGCATTGAATCAGCTTCGGCAGGTGTAAATTCCAAGCCCATTATTTTCTCGGCTTGTTTGATAGTTTCAACGGTAAGTGCTTGATTATCAATCGTTTTTGTGATGAAAGCACCAAAAGCCATGCTTGCTAAGCACAAAATTGGAATTAGTAGTTGTTTTTTCATGAGTTTGTTGGAATTGATGTTTTACAATATTACCTCACAAACGAAAACATTGTTCACCCATTCCTTATTATCTTTGGAGAAAATTAACAAACAAACATTCAATATTATGTACGAAATTTTTCAATTAATTCACAAAGCACTTTTCTTCGTGGTAATGCTATTAGGTTTAGCGGTTTTAGCGAAGGCAGCCATGGGACTCAGTGGTAAAACAGCTTTTGGAGAAACCGACAAAAAATTGGGTCTTTTCTTTATGATTTCAAACCATACACAATTATTAATTGGCTTGGTTTTGTATTTATTTTTAAGTCCTTTTGGTTTAGATGCCATCAATGGTTTAGGAATGTCGGCGGTTATGAAAAACCCTGAATATCGCCAAATTGCGGTGGAACACGTTACAACAAATATTATTGCCATTATCTTGATTACCATTGGATATTCTAAAAATAAAAGAGCGTTTAATGATGTTGCAAAGCACAAAAATGCGTTGATTTTTTATGGTTTAGGATTAGTGCTTTTGTTAAGCCGTATTCCTTGGAGTAAATTATAAAATAGGGTAAAGAGTAAACGGTTCACGGTGAACGGATTCGACGATAATTTTACGTTACCTATTCACTGCAACCCGTTTACACTTCACCGTTTCCCGTGAACCGAAAAATAATGAGCGAAGTAAAATCCATACTTAAAGACTATAAACTCCGTCAAACTGATTGTCGGGAGGAAATTCTGGACGTGTTTATGAGTAAGGCTCATGCACTCGCTCATGCGGACGTAGAATTGCCTTTGAAAGACCGATTTGATCGTGTAACCATTTACAGAACCTTAAAAACTTTCGTTGATAAAGGACTGATTCACAAGGTTTTAGATGATGAAGGAGGCATGAAATATGCACTTTGTAAGGAAGATTGTAATACCCCAGATCACAAACATCATCACGACCACGTTCATTTTAAATGTAATACCTGTGGACTAACCACTTGTTTAGACCACGTAATTATTCCAAATATTATCCTTCCCGAAGGCTACCAACGAGTGGAAACAAATCTTTTGATGCAAGGGGTTTGTAAGACTTGCTCTTTTTAAGTCTTGAGTTCTATGTACTGACTTCTGAGTTTTCAAAACCAAGAACATAGAATTCAGAACATAGAACTAAAATTAAATGATACAAATTATCCCAGCCATTGACCTTATAGGCGGACATTGCGTTCGTCTGACACAAGGAGATTATTCTCAGAAAAAAATTTATAACGAAAATCCTATGGAAGTTGCCAAATCTTTTGAAGATGCAGGTATTACTCGCCTTCATTTGGTGGATTTGGACGGAGCGAAACAAAAGCGAATCATCAATCATAAAGTATTGGAATTGCTTGCGACCAAAACCAATCTCCACATTGATTTTGGCGGAGGCGTACAGTCGGACGAAATGATTGAAATAGCCTTTAATTCAGGAGCAAAGCAAGTAACGGGTGGCAGTGTAGCGGTGAAAAATCCAGCACTTTTTGAAAGTTGGTTACAAACCTACGGCGGCGAAAAAATTATCTTGGGGGCAGATGCTCGTAATGAAAAAATTGCTATTTCGGGTTGGGAAGAAGATACCATGACCTCTATTTACGATTTTGTGGGTGAATATATTCAGAAAGGAGCAAAATATGCCATTTCAACCGATGTTGCCAAAGATGGATTACTGCAAGGACCCAGCTTTGATTTATACCAAAATTTACAAGATCAATTCCCTGATTTACAGATAATTGCATCGGGAGGTGTGGCAGAATTTGATGATATTGTGAAGTTGAACGACATGAATATCTTTGGCGTAATCGTTGGGAAGGCGATTTATGAGGGGAGAATAACCTTGAAACAATTAGCGGAGTTTAATCGGTAGAAATAATACATTTAGGAGCGTATGTTTTGTTATACTCTCCTAAATAT
>JAYUIP010000332.1:0-7235 GCA_043765945.1 Arcicella sp. | reverse complement strand
ACGGTTACGAAGAGACAGGCGAGCGTGAACCTTTTATTTTGGATTATCATTTTGGCGAACCTAAACAATTTTTAGAGTTTATTGTAATGGAGAAAGTGATTGTGAGTTAAGGAAAATGCAAAAATGTCAATTCAGATTTCTTGGATTGACACTTTTTATTTTCTAAGATAAAGCAAATTTTATAGCACTTGTTATAATTAATACACTCATAAAAGAAATGAAATACAGGGCAAACAAAATTACGGATTTGAATAAGGTTTTGAAAATTCCTTGACGATAAACTGTTTTCAGGGAAATGATTATATAGACAATAAACATCAATAATGTACCTATCAAGGCGTATTTCCAAAACCCCAAGGCAATTCCTCCTCCCACAAAAATTATTAAAAATAAGAAAAGAACAGCGTGAATATGAATTGAAAAAATAAGGTGTTCGTAATAAAATTTAGTTTGTCCGAACATTAAATGAGGAACTTTTTTGTGCTTTCGTACTTTCCTTCTACCCAATAAAAAAAGTAGCCAATCCCACAAAAAAATAATCAATCTAATTGGATAAAAAATTATACTATGACCACTCTTACTATAAATTAGTTTCAATAATAGAGCTACAACGGGCATTAAAATAAACATCATGATTGAAAGAACATTCACAAATAAATGAGCTAATTCAGAAGTGGCTTTTACGGCATCTTCGTTAAAAGCTAAAAGATAGTAGGTTTGGTTTTTCTTAAAACCTCTACTTAAAAATGGAGAAAATAAAATGGATGTTCCGCCAGGCTTAGAATTTAAACTATCCAATTCATTACTATTCATTGCATAAATCTTTCTCAGAGAAGCAGTATTTTGAAGACTTCCATCACTCCCTTTTATGGTTATAATTGTATCTGTGGCATAATTCACTTTTATTGATGCATTATCTTCAAGAGCATAGGGGTTGAGAGAATAAGTTAATTGATTTTTCATACCAATCAGTTCAGTAAAATAATCTCTCATTTGACTGCTTACCTCAGCAATAGGTTCAGTTCTAATTGTATCAACAATAATCTGTTTTTGTATATCAATTAATCGCTGACGCTGTTTTTCTTCTGGTAAATCACTAATTAACATCCTCAACGTATCTCCTCGTTGAATGTTCATTTCATCCAAAATTTCATTAACTGAAATAGATGTTCGGTTCAACAAATTATCTGCCTCTTTACTAAGGTCATCGTATAGTTTTAAATCTAATTTAGCCTGCTTAATAGTCTCTTTGACTTTAAAAAGACCAACAGTGTCTTTTGATTTCTGAATATTCACTATTTTTTGCTCAGCTTTTTTTAAGATTATTTCAAGTTCTTTTTTTGGTTTAACTACTTTATCACCTTTTTTTGTGACAACGAAATCTTTGAGAACAACATCTTTAAAATCGTTCAAAAAATTATTACCTCTATCCAAAGCTAAATCAACCGCACTGCCCAAACCCAAAAAGAAAACAAACGTAATCAAAAAATAAAGCCTAACAGGTGGAACATACCGCCCTCTCCGACCTTCCAAAAAGTCCTTGGTAATTTTGCCTGGCGACGTAAAAATCGCCCGCATGGTGTTATAAAACTTCGTATCAAAGTGCGTAAATCCTTCAAAAACCTCAAAGGCTAAATGTCCGATGGGAACTTTTAAATCATGATTCTCTTGCCCGCAATGAGGACAAAAGTTATTATCCAAACTCAGAATAGTATGGCAATTATGGCAAATTTCTACTTTACGACGTTTTTTGTGGATAGACATTGTTTGAATTTTGGATTTCGCAAAACAAAAAGATCAGTTGATGTAGTTTAATATATTTTTAAAAATAAGTCCTTTTTTATAAAATCAATAAAAGATTTATAAAATTTAAAACTACACCTTTAAAGCAGTGATCATTATTAATGTGACAACTTTTTATTTTACGCATTCTAATTATAGATTGACTTTACGTTTGGATATGATTTTGAGAAAAAAAGAAATAGATATGTAGTGATTCTACTTAATTTATCTCTTTAAAAGCGAAGTATAAAATTCTGTTTTGGTTGATTTTTTCTAAAAAATACTAAGCCTACATAGAACAAATCAATTGAAATCATCACGTCTTTATGATGTCGAATATACTGCCAGGCTTCGTGCATTTCGTCAGACCAATGAATGTCGTCAAATACAAAAACACTCTCCTCGGTTGCTTTTTCTAAGCATAATTCAAAATATTTTATTGTGGGTTCATGACGATGATTAGCATCAAAAAAAACAAAATCTAATTGCTCAATTTTAGCTAACTCTTGGGGTAATGTTTCATCTATATTTCCCACAATTATTTCAATATTCTTGCAAGCTAATTCGTCAAAATTTTGTTGTGCAATTGTTGCAGTTGCTGGACAACCTTCAAATGTTATTATCTTTGAATTTTTATAAGCCTTTGATTCATAGATGGTTGTAATCCCCAATGAAGTTCCTAAGTCAAAAATTATGGAAGGTTTGAAGTGCTGAATGATTCGAAAAAGCAATCTGCCAAATTTGGAGTTTTTCTCTGCACTTTTTGCAATCTGACAAATTTTTCTTTGATTAGTTTTATATATTTTTGAACCAGCACCAAAGTCAGTAATCTCAATAATCGAACGGTTTTTGAGCAGCTTTTTTCTTAAATTTTCGATTGATTTATAGATTGAAGATTTAGTTTTCGATTGAATAACTTTCGTATAAAGTTCAAACACAAAAGGAGAGTGAAGGGAATGTTCATTTTTGGAATTAAAGAGGAATTGGAAGTAATATTTTATCATTAAATTTTGATGCATCCGACGCTTCGGTTCATTTTTGATGTTGGATGCTCTTTTTTCGATGCTTATTTTCGGATTTCATTATCCGAACATCAAACATCGAACATCTAATATCAAACATTAAAACAAAACTAATTCATCCGAAAAGGAGCAATTAAGTTAAAATCTGGAATGATTACGTTAAAGTTTTTACCGTCATAAATACGCTCCATTTTATAGGAACCTGCCATTTTCCCCATTGAAGCATCTAAATTACAACCCGACGAATATTCATAACTCTGCCCAGGTTCAAGCGTTGGTTGCTGCCCGACAACACCTTCACCTTCCACTTCACGAATTTGACCATTAGCGTCATAAATATACCAATGACGACGTAAAAGCCTTACCGTAAAATCACTTTCGTTTTGGATTCTTACGTGATAAGAAAACACAAAATGAGCCTGAAAAGGGTTTGAATATTCAGGCTGAAACTCAGTCTGAACGCTAATTTTTACACCGTTCGTGATGGATGAAACCATTTTATAATTTGGTAATAGTTTAATTATCGAAATTTACGTGTTTCGTAGTATATTATCAATTTCTTTAATCAATTATTTCATCAACTCATCGTATTTATGTATGAGAAAATAGCATTTCACTATTTTTAAAATTATCCACTGATTATTTATAATTATAATTTTTCTAATTTAAAGTTTGATTTATCAAACAAATTTCTTAAAAATATCCAATTTAAAACTCTTTCTGTAGAACTTTGTTGTGATATTAAACCATTTCTTTTCCAACAGAATTTAAAAAATGAATGTATCTGAATTAGAAAAATTATTCCCAACCGAAGAACAAATCCCAGCGGAATATAACTTAACTGAACCCATTGAACAACGTGAATATTTGGTCAATGGCGAAATGCGTGCTTGGGCTGGCAAAACACAAGATGTTTGGTCGCCTGTGTATGTAAAAACTGCCAATGGCTTGGAACAAAAACGCATTGGTTCTTATCCAATCACTGACCCAGCCGATGCCATGGAAGTGTTGGATGCAGCAGTGAAAGCATTCAACAATGGTCGTGGCGAATGGCCCATGATGTCAGTTTCGCAAAGAATTGATGCCGTAGAGAAATTTACGCAAAAAATGATTGCCAAACGGGATGAAGTGGTAAGACTTTTGATGTGGGAAATTGGTAAATCTTTGGGTGATTCTCGTAAGGAATTTGACCGTACTGTCCAGTACATTTATGATACCATCGGAGCATTAAAAGACATTGACCGTAATTCTTCAAGATTTATGATTGAGGAAGGAATCATTGGGCAAGTACGCCGTTCACCTCTGGGCGTTGTGTTGTGTATGGGACCTTTTAATTATCCGTTAAATGAAACCTTCACGACCTTAATTCCAGCTTTAATTATGGGGAATGTCGTGTGTTTTAAGCCACCAAAACACGGTACATTGTTGCATTATCCTTTGTTGGAGGCATTTATGACCTCATTTCCAGCGGGTGTAATCAATACGGTTTATGGTCGTGGAAACACGGTGATTCCACAAATGATGGAATCAGGTAAAATAGATGTTTTGACCTTGATTGGCTCATCAAAAGTAGCTGATCAATTGAAAAAACTGCATCCAAAAGTGAACCGTTTACGAGCGATTTTAGGTCTTGATGCCAAGAATGCCGCCATCGTAACGCAAAGTGCAGATTTAGAATTGGCGGTCAAGGAATGTATGTTAGGTTCGTTATCGTTCAACGGTCAGAGATGTACGGCTTTGAAAGTAATGTGGGTTCATAAGTCATTGGTGGACAAGTTCAACGCCCGAATGGTAGAAGAAATTGGTAAGTTAAAATTAGGAATGATGTGGGATAAAGGTGTTAATATCACACCACTTCCAGAGCCAAACAAACCCAATTATTTGAAAGAACTAATTGCAGACGCCAAGGCTCACGGAGCAACAGTGATGAATGAAAATGGTGGAGAAACCTTTAACTCTTTTGTGTATCCTGCCTTGATTTATCCAGTAAGCAAGGAAATGAAAATATGGGATGAAGAGCAATTTGGACCCGTTGTGCCAGTTATTTCTTTTTCTCACATCAAAGAACCCATTGAATATTTGATTGAATCGTCTCACGGTCAGCAAGTTTCAATTTTCAGCAAAGACGTTAATCAGATTTCGGATTTGATGGATGTGGCGGTGAATCAAGTTTCAAGAGTCAATATTAATTCACAATGTCAGCGTGGACCAGATACGTTTCCGTTTACGGGTCGTAAGGATTCAGCAGAGGGAACACTTTCTGTAACTGCGGCTTTACGCTCGTTTTCAATCCGCACGGTTGTTGCTACGAAAGATACGGCTGAAAATAAAGCAATCGTGAATCAAATCGTTGAGAATCAAGAGTCTAATTTTCTTTCTACGAGATTTATTTTGTAGTTGATTATCATGAATTTTATTGATGGCATGAAATTAGGCATCCCCCTTAGTCATGCCATCAATTTTTCACTTTTCCCAATCCAAATCGCTGCCAATAACTCAAAAATAAACTCTCCGAATGTTCAAAAGCCTGATTATTCAAATCAAAGTAAGGTTCAAATCTGAACGTTAGGTATAAGTTATCAATAATTTTCCAATCTTTCATGGCTCTAATTATCAGAATATTACGCTCTTTTTCTACGTAATTTCCGTGTCTAAATGTTCGCCCCACGGATTGATATAAATCTCCTCCTGCGTCGGATAAATATCCCGATGATTTCCAATAACTTACCATCAAATTCATCACTTTCGTTTCTGCCGTGAGGTTTAAGTAAACTCCAAAACCATTCTTGAAATATTGATTATAATTTGAATTTTGTTGATAGCCCAATAAATAATTTTGGATTCTTATCTTCTGTAAAAATCCCTTCATCTGCCATTCAGTTTCCAAACCAATTGCGGTATTGATGTTTGTAATTACTTGCCCTGTATCTTTCGTAGTCTGACCTCCACGGTGTTGAAAAGTTAATTGATAAGGAATTGACATATAAAAGTTTGGTTTCGATACAATTTTCTTATTCCAAGACAATCCTGCAAAGAATTCTTCCTTAAAATTAGAACCATTATAAATCATTTTTTGCCAGTCAATCCAACCATCAAAAAAGGTGTTTTTTTTGCGTTTTATATACTGCAAACCAGTCTCTTGTCGGTTCAAAATTACTCGTTCAAAATTCAACATTGGCTCAACCAAACGATGGTTCAAATGTCCTTCTAAATTGCCAAATAAAAACTGAGACGAATCTCTTTGAATTTTAATGGAAAATGTGGGTTGAATGCTCGTGAACGCAGTATTTCCAAAATCTTTTCGCCCAAAAATACCCCCTTCAATTTGCACATTTGGGGCAGATTGAAAGATGATTTTTGGGGCAAAAATATTCCCAAAAAGTGTGTAGCCATCTGCAACTTTTAGGAAATATTCATTGTTCTTAATATGCGAGAAAGATTCAAATTGAAAGGATAATTGTTTTGACTTTATAGAGTCAATATATTGGAAAGTTTCCAAGGAAGTATTGTTCAATTGTGCCTTTATTTTAAAGGACAACAATAATGAACCAATAAGCAGTATTTCTAATTTTCGATTTAACATTTCACGGCAAAGTACTTTTATTTGTTGAAATTCTTGTAAATTCACCCTTAATAATTTTTAGAAACTTTAAAACTAAATATGGCAAAGCAACAAGCGGAAGCAGCTAACCCTGCTAATGAAAAACTTAAAGCATTACAAACAACACTTGAAAAATTAGATAAAGCCTACGGAAAAGGTACCGTAATGCGATTATCTGATACAAAAGTAATGGATGTTCCCGTCATTTCTACTGGCTCATTGGGTCTTGACTTGGCATTAGGTGTGGGTGGCGTTCCTCGTGGTCGTGTAGTTGAAATTTATGGGCCAGAATCGTCTGGTAAAACTACTTTGACAATGCACTGTATCGCCGAAGCACAAAAAGCAGGTGGTTTGGCAGCATTTATTGATGCAGAACACGCTTTCGACAAAGGTTATGCAGAAAAATTAGGAATTGACACAAGCCAATTGCTAATTTCTCAACCAGATAATGGTGAGCAGGCTTTGGAAATTGCTGAACAATTAATTGCCTCTGGTGCGATTGATATTGTGGTGATTGACTCCGTTGCCGCACTTGTTCCAAAAGCGGAATTAGAAGGTGATATGGGTGATTCTAAGATGGGTTTACAGGCTCGTTTAATGTCGCAAGCACTTCGTAAATTAACGGGCGTAATCAACAGAACGGGTTGTTGTGTTATCTTTATTAACCAATTGCGTGAAAAAATCGGTGTGATGTTTGGTTCGCCAGAGACTACAACGGGCGGAAATGCCTTGAAGTTTTATGCTTCGGTTCGTTTAGATATTCGTAGAATTGGGCAAATCAAGGATGCTGACCGTGTTATTGGTAACCGTACTCGTGTGAAGGTGGTAAA
>JAYUIP010000331.1:0-2559 GCA_043765945.1 Arcicella sp. | reverse complement strand
CATTAGGTCCGCAGGGTGCAATGTTGGTTACGAAGGATTTTTGTGAGCATATTCCTGCTCCACCCGTTCAGAAAAAAAGTACGGTAGGAGCGGGAGATAGTATGGTTGGGGGCATGGTTTGGGCATTGTCAACGGGCAAAACTTTGCAAGAAATGCTTCGTTGGGGTGTTGCGTGCGGTTCGGCTGCAACGATGAATGAAGGCACGCAATTATTCAAGAACGAAGATGCTCAAAAACTTTATGGATGGTTACAGAATTATTCTAAAAAGTATAAGTAACTGATGGAATTATTTTAACAATTTAAACCCAACATCCTATCTTTGAGAAACCATTCATTTCATGCCAAAAAAACTTAACCAATTCATCTCGCAAAGTACTTTCACCCAAACTTTATTTGCTTCCATCACTGCTTTTTTCACCTATATGTGTTTCTACCCATTTAGGCGGGCATACACGGCTGCAACTTACGAAGAATTGGCATTTTTTGGGGTTAATTTCAAAATACTTATCATCACGGCACAAGTATTAGGTTTTGCCGTTTCTAAGGGTTTGGGAATTAAGTATGTTTCAGAAATGTTACCGCAAAATCGTTCTCGTAACTTGCTGATAATGATTAGTTTATCGTGGATTTGTTATTTGTTTTTTGCCCTAACTCCAGCACCCTATAACCTCATTTTTATCTTCATGGCAAGTCTTCCTTTGGGCATGGTTTACGGTACAATCTTAGGGTTTTTAGAAGGCAGAAAAACGACAGATTTGTTAGTGGCTGTTCTCACGGCTTCTTTTATTATGGGTTCAGGATTTGCAAAAAGTATCGGTAAGTGGGTGATGACGAGTCTTGAAGTAAGTCAATTTTGGATGCCTTTTGTGGCAGGCGGAATTATGATTGTTCCTTTTGGAATTTGTGTTTGGTTGATGGGGCAAATTCCTCCTCCCACCGAAGAAGATAAAGAAAACCGAACCGAACGAAAACCTATGCAAAAAGCTGATAGAAAGGCATTTATCAAAGAATTTGCGTTGAGTATGACCATCTTTGTATTCTCTTACGTTCTGCTAACGACCTTCCGAGAATTCAGAGATAATTTCACGCCTGAGATTTGGAAATTATTAGGTTATGGTAATAATTCAGCCATTTTTACGCAGACAGAAACGCCCATTGCGATTGTTGTTCTGTTGATGATGGCGGCAATGCGTTGGGTACAAAATAACTACAAAGCATTTGTAATCATCCAACTATTGATGTTGGCAGGGGGAGTTTTGATTGGTGTAAGTACGCTGCTTTATCAACAAAAAATCTTATCACCCGTTGCGTGGCTAACCACTTTGGGTTTGGGCGTATATATGGCATATTCGATGTGCAACAGTCTATATTTCGAGCGAATGATTGCGGCTTTTAAAAAATCTGGAACGGTGGGATTTTTGATAACTTTCGCAGATTATTATGCGTATATCGGAAGTATTTTAGTATTATTCTACAAAAACTTTTTTCAGAAAAGTATTAACTACCTTGAATTTTTTATTATTCTATCTTATTGTATATCAGTTATTTATGTGATATTAGTTGCTCTCTCAATGTGGAGTTTGAATGTGAAGAGGAGGGAAGGTATTTGATAATTATTTATGTATTTGCCATCTCTTAGTTAAATCAAAATATTTATGTTGAGTAGAGAACACTGGCTGGGTTTTGAACCCAGCCAGTGTTAGTCCAACTGTTAGATTGTAATGTAAATTCATATTTTACTTACCAATATACCGCTCAAAAAACTCATAAATTCTTAACATCCTATCTATCTTCTGTCGTACATTTCCTGTACGTGAAAGTTCATGAGTTGCTCCAGGCATACGAACATATTCAACCTCTTTTCCCATTATTTTCATGGATTTGTACATCATTTCTGACTGAATAACACCCGTCCGCAAGTCATTTTCTCCGTGTTTTATCAACAATGGAGTCTTAATTTTATCGACATAAGAATACGGAGATTCACGGTTTAATGTTTCCTTAGATTTTGCATCCCAAGGATAGCCAAAATAGTTTGGAGTAAGTCGCCATGCGTTGCCTTCGCCCATAAAAGTAGTTAAATCATAAACACCTCTTTGGGCAAATGCCGCCTTGAAACGATTATCATGTGATACAATCCATGCCGTTAAATATCCCGCATACGAACCACCCGTGATAACTTGTTTGGAAGTATCAGCCCAAGATTCTTTGGCGGCATCACTGGCGGCGGCAAGCACATCTTCCGAAGGTCCCGTTCCCCAATCTTGATAATTCGAAAACTGAAAATCTTTCCCATAACCACTTGAACCTCTGGGATTTGCATACACAATTCCGTAGCCTTGCGAACAAAAATATTGAAACTCATGCCACATAGATGATTCCCCTGGTCCCCACATTGCCGTTGGTCCTCCGTGCATATTCAACAATAAAGGATAGGCTTTTCCTGCTTCAAAATTACTTGGTTTCATAATCCAATATTCAACCATTTGCCCTTTTGTGTTGGCATAAGTACGCTTTTCTGGAAAACTTAATGCTTTATTTTTCAAGAAGTTATCGTT
>JAYUIP010000330.1:0-2560 GCA_043765945.1 Arcicella sp. | reverse complement strand
GTTTTCAAATATGGCTCAACTTGAAGACTGAAGTGTTTAGAAATCTGTCTTTCCAATCCCACTGAAAAATTCAAGACGCTGAAATAATATTTTGAATTGTCGTTCCATCCAACTTCTCTTGGAAGACCCCACGCATAATTATACGTGTAATTTTCGTTCATCATCCAGTAAGAAGAAACTCCCGAACTCACAAACCAAGTCTGTTTTGGCTTTTGGAATAAATTTAACCGTATATTAATTGGAATATCAAAAACGGTACATCCACCATCAACTTGCGTAGGTTTTGAAGGATGATAACCTTTCCAATCTTTCCAATTACGATAGTCATCAAAACTACCAACGTAACTTTTACTTGAATAAACCATGCCCGTTTGTACTACCAATTTTCTACTGATTTTATATTCAAATAATAGCCCTACTGACCCTCCCAGAGCCATTTTTCCTAAATTATCAATAGAATTAAAATCAGGAGAAAGCATTAAACGAACGCCAAATGTTGAGAATTTAACGGGTTTTATCGTTCTTGGAAGGCTGTCCACGTATGGAGGTAATTCTGGATGAATATCCGTTGAAAGTAATTTTGAATCTTTATTTTTTAAGAAATCAACGTCATAAAAATCAGTCCGATTGATGGTTTCTTTGGGAACAATTTGCTCTTGAATATTACTTGAATTTTCAGAAACTGGCAAAGTATTTTGCCCGATAATTTGAAGAGTTGCAGGGTAACTTTTTCCTTCTCTATCTTTGCTATTTTTTGAACTATTGAATCTGATTAATTTATTTTTTTTGTTTATTGATTCAAAATCAATATTTTCAATCACTTTATTATGCTCAATTGCGTATGTTTTTGAATCGTTTAATCCAAACGTAACTTGCTTACTTTCAACAACTTTCTCTGAATTATTGAGTAAGTCACTTTCTGATTTAGACAGATTATATGTTTCATTGGCTTTTGAATTCAACAGTGCCTCCGCCCTTGTTTGTGTCCCCATAGACGACTTCTCTGCTGTTGTCTGTGTCCTTTCCGCCGTTGTCTGTGTTATGACAGACGACCTTTCCAAATTTTCTGATGTTATAGTTTGTGTCCTTCCCGTCGCTGTCTGACTATGCGTCTCAGTATTCACAGATGACCTACCAGTCGTCTGTGGGGACACAGACAACGGCACGTTCAGAGGTTTCACTGTATTTTTCATATCAACCTTCCCAACATTTTCCGTCAAATTATCTTTTTTCAAATCGTTACCAAAACGATACACCAATCCTACCCCAACCATCAAAAATAGTCCAGCCAAGAGCAACAACCATTTTTTTTTGAATCCTCGGGGAGGCTCAGATATGGGTCGTTCAGCTATTTTCTGTCTGAGTTTGTTGTATGCAGACGAATCAAACGGGACATCAACCTTATCAGAGGCTTCTCTGAAAAGGTCATCCAGTTCATCATCGGACATATCCCACCACTTTTCTGACATTTCGTTTTTTTATTTTATACTGGTTAATGGTTTCAAATTTAGTTGGCAGTAAAATTTCACGCCATTTTTAACTGCCTATTGAATCACTCTTTACTCAACATTTCCCTCAAATTAATCCTTGCCCTTGCCAAATTTGATTTTGACGTACCGATTGAAATTCCTAACTTTTCACTAATTTCTTCATGTGAATATCCATCAATGACAAAAAGATTAAAAACGGTTCGGTAAGCGGGCGAAAGTTTCTGAACTAATTCTAAAAGTTCTTGATAAGATAAATCCGAGGAAGCATCTTTACCATCACTTATCATGTATTCAGTTGCTTGAATATCATCGTGGTTGTAGTGTTTGTGGTTTTGGCGGTAATAATCCAACGCCGTGTTAACCATGATTCGCCTCAACCAATTTTTAAAAGACTTCGATAAATCAACTTTGTGAACATTGTTAAACACTTTGATGAAGCCATCATTAACAATCTCTACTGCTTCATCATTGGTGCGAGTGTAACGCAAGCACACACTCATAGCGTAGCCATAGAACTGCCTGTAAAGCAATTCTTGGCTTTTGGGATTACCAATTCGGCAACCTTCCAGCAGGGCTTCGAGTGTATGATTTCGATCTATGGTGATGGGCATTTGATGGTACTGTGGCTAAATTAAACTATTTTCCCAAGTTGCACTATCAATATCTTTGAAAAATACGGACAATATGATTAAATGGTTGCGTTTGTGGAAAGAAATTCAAAATTCAGCAATTTTCCGTAACTTTGTAGAAATAATATCCTAAAAAACAATGACGATTCACAGAGAAAGCAAAGGAACTATCTTGGTAACCACCCTATTTTTGATACTTCTAAACGGTGCAACAGTTTATTTTTTTCCAGAGAACGATACTCTTCGTAAAATTGTAGTGGTTTTAAGTGTAATTTTAGCAATAATCGTGCTTCAATTTTTCCGTGTGCCTGTGCGTACAACCACACAGAATCCAAAGCACATTATTGCCCCCGCTGATGGCAAAGTGGTTGTGATTGAGGAGGTTATAGAATCAGAATATTTTAAGGATGCTCGTCGTCAGGTTTCAATTTTTATGTCACC
>JAYUIP010000329.1:0-2575 GCA_043765945.1 Arcicella sp. | reverse complement strand
TTCATCACTTTTGCCCCCGCTTCAATCATCCAATTGATGGAAGTTTCACCATCTACAAAAGTCAATACTTCGATTTTGTCCAAACAATCATTTGCTGCTGCCCAAGTCGTAATTTTCCTGACCGCCTCAAATTCACCGTCTGAAACCCGTGCAGAGGCAATTTCTAATCTATCAACTTTTACCTCGGTCAATAATAATTGAGCAATGGTCAGTTTTTCGGAAGCCGAGAAAGATACTCCGCTGGTCTGTTCACCATCACGCAGAGTGGTGTCCATGATTTCTATGTGTCGCATATTCAATTTTGAATGAGCGAATGAATGAATGATAGAATAAATAAAAGTTAATGTTCAATATTCAATATTCAATGCCCAATGTTCAAATACTTGACTTACAAATACTTGAACATTGAATATTGACCATTGAGCATTGAGAATTAAACATTCTATCATTCTATCATTCTATCATTCAAAATTAATAAAGACTCTTCTCTGTAAACTCCGCAATTTCTCCTTTCATTGATTGCAAATAATCAATATCATCAAAACCATTAATCATATTATTTTTCTTGTAGCCGTTGATGGTAAAGCCTTCGCTTTCGCCCGATGCTACGATGATAACTTTTTGCTCTGGAAGATTTACTTCGATTTCTGCCTTTGGGTCGGCTTCGATGGCTAAGAAAATTTTATCCAAAAATTCTGGACTCACCGTAACAGGTAAAATGCCGATATTCAAGGAATTACCTTTGAAAATATCCGCAAAGAAACTCGAAATCACACAACGGAAACCGTAGTCATAAATCGCCCAAGCAGCGTGTTCACGGCTTGAACCCGAACCAAAATTACGCCCGCCCACAAGGATTGTTCCACTGTAAGTTGGGTTATTCAAGACAAAATCTTGCTTGGGAGATTCGTCGTTATTGTAACGCCAATCTCTGAATAAATTATCGCCAAAGCCTTCCCGTTTGGTTGCTTTCAAGAAGCGTGCAGGGATGATTTGGTCGGTATCCACATTTTCCATGGGAAGAGGTACTGCCGTGGAGCGAAGTACCTTAAAGCTGTCGTATGCCATATTTTCTTGCTTTTGGCTCTTAGCTTTTGGCTTTTGGCAAAAAGGTTAAGAGCAGTTTTCCTTGCTTTTGGCTCTTAGCTTTTGGCAAAAAGGTTAAGAGCGAGTTTATTAAATGCTTTTAGCTGTTGGCTATTGACAGTTAGCTAATAGCCAATAGCTAAAAGCCCTTCTATTTCAATTTATCAATTAAATTTCTTAACTGTTTTCTTAGTGCAATAATTTGAGCATTTAATTCAAAATATTTTGTTTCTTCGATATAATTTAGGTCGAAAGATAGTAGAAGAAGATATTCGGTTTCTGTTGCTGAACCTAATGCTATTACTAAAAATCTCCTAAAATCTAAGTCTGTATCTCTTCCACATCCTTCGGCAATATTTGTAGGAACAGAACTTACGGCTCTACGCAACTGACTTGTGATACCATAAAGTTCTTCTCTCGGAAATTTATGAGTCAGAGCGTACACTGCCAAGGTTATCTTATGTCCTTCTTGCCAAATGGTATATTTTTTATAATCTCTCATTTTTTTATCTTGCTTTTGGCGGTTGGCTCTTAGCTGTTTATGGTAAAGTTTATAGGAAATTTTGGAATGGCTACTAAGAGCTAATTGCCAACAGCCAATCGCTAAGAGCCAAAGAAGCCTATCTATTCAAAAAATACTCTTTGAACAGCATTAATTCTTTTAGTTCGTTTTCGATATATGCCTGAAAAAACTTCTCTCCTACTTGGTGTTGCAAAATAGATACCCCCGCATCAATCAATCTGATACCTTGTTGGGTTAGCATGATGTTATCAAATTTATCTCCCGAAATAGTAGAAGGACGTTTCAAATCATTATGAACGAAGCCTTTTTGATGTAATTCTTTTAGTTGTTCCTCAAAAACATCAAACCAAATTCCCCTCATTTCCACTTCATACGCTCGATAATCCAACGGAATAATGCGTTCCATTACCAGCATATTGGCATCAATCGCTTCGTTATATTCCAATCGTTCAAACTTTACCAGTAAGTCATTAATGGCATTGGCAAACTTCATTTTCTCCGCTTCCGAACCAATATCAGAGCGAGTATCATTCGTGAAAAGTTTACCAACTTCCGTATCTGACAATACAATGACGGTGTTGTTTGCTCCGTAAGATAATTGTCGAGGATATTTTGCCATGATTATAAAAATTCTCTTGGGTCTGTAACAACCCCCGTAACCGCCGCCGCCGCCGCCACCAAAGGCGAAGCCAAAAGCGTTCTTGCCCCTGGTCCTTGACGACCTTCAAAGTTTCTGTTTGAGGTTGAAACGGCATATTTTCCCGCAGGAACTTTATCATCATTCATCGCCAAACAAGCCGAACATCCTGGCTGGCGAAGTTCAAAACCTGATGCAGTTAAAATATCTAAAATGCCTTCCTCCTTAATTTGAGACTCGACCACGTGCGAACCTGGTACTAACCAAGCCGTTACGTTATCCGCCTTTTTACGACCCTTCACGATGGAAGCAAACGCACGGAAATCTTC
>JAYUIP010000328.1:0-2575 GCA_043765945.1 Arcicella sp. | reverse complement strand
TTACACCAAATCATGGATCAATTATGTTGCGAGCGAGTGGAAAATTTTGATAGGTTTTTGGTGAAGTGAATTAATAAGTTGGGTTTATTTTGAAATATCAGTGAAATAAAATAAGGAAAATTATGGTTGTTTAATAATTTTTGTGGTAAGAACGATTAGCATTCGTCCATTACCTCGAATTACAACGTGGACGAATGCTAATCGTCCCTATCACAAAACTGTCGTAGAACCATATTTAAGTAATAGATAAAAATTAAACAATATTTTATTGTATGTAAGTAATTGATATTCAGATATTTGAAACACTAATAACCAGTTACTATTTACTAATCACTACTTAACTATTTAATTACGGAAATATACTTATCGGTGACTTAAATTAACATTTCACTTACTGCATACTAAATTTTACTGCTTACTTCATTGCCATTACCCCAAACTTTTTGATGCACTTCTATACTCTTTGGGCGTAATGTTATTGATTTTTTTGAAGCTTCGATTGAAGTAAGAAATATTGGAATAGCCACATTCCAAAGCAATTTGTGTAATGGGCAAATCAGATTGTTGCAACAATTTCTTAGCGAAACCGATTCGCACTTCATTCAAAAAATCCGAGAAAGTGCGATGCGTAAGATTTTTGAAAAAGCGACAAAAAGAATGAAGCTGTAACCCTGATATTGAAGCCACCTGTTGCAGTGTAATTTCCTCTTTGAAGTTTTGCTGGATATAGTGCATAAGTTTATGAACCCGTCCTGGCGTTTTCTCTGCATAAACTGAAATTAGGTTTGGAATATTTAACCACCTTTGGTCACTTGAATCTAACAAAATATCCATGATTTGAATGAAAGAACTTAATAACGGAAGGTCTGATTGTTCCAACATATTTAGTAAAATTCCTATTATTCGCTTTTTACTGTCCCCGCTAATAATAATTCCTCTTTCAGATTCTTTAAAAAAGGCTTGCAATTCTACCGTATCTGTAAAGCCTTTGAGTTTCTCGATTACAATTTCTAGATTAATGTATAGCCCAATTGAAACGGCATTATTGGTTGAATCGGGCAGCAATTTACTGTACCAAACGTGCGGAACATTTGGACCCACAAACGTCAAATCTCCTTCTTCAAATTGCTCGATTGACTCCCCAATAACACGTGTTCCTGAACCCGACAAAATATAAACAAGCTGACATTCAGTATGAAAATGAAAGTCAGTAGCAAAATTTGGTCTAACTATTTTCTTTACCAAAAACGGTTTTTTTGATTGTGAAAAATCAGGCAGCAAAGTGTAAGTTACTTTCATATCTTGGGCGTTTTACTGTTGATGCAAGGTATCAATATACGAATAAATGGTTCTCTGACAGTTTTTGTGGTAGGGACAAATAATAGTATTTGTCTCCTTGAAATAGACACCGTGGACGAATGCTATTGGGCAACACTTGCTCGTCCTTACATCAGTCATTCCACAAAAATTGTCAGAGAACCGAATAAATCCAATAATTATCAAAGACACAACCCCTATTTTAGCCTAATTACTAATCCATTTTTACTAATTCAAGGTTTGCCAATAATACTTTTCGGGGGTCGAGTTCAAGCGTTATTGGTTCTTTTACCAAGGGGAAAATAAACGTTTCTGATTGTTTTTTTATATTTATTTTTTTCAAAACGGGTACATTATTTCCAGTTACGGCAAGGGCAACATCAAGTGAAAAGTCATATAATTCATCTCGTTTTTGTGTCTGATTTATGGTTAATATGACTCGTTTTCTTTCAGAATCATATTTCCAGTTTGCTTTTATTTTAATCAATCCGCCACGATGCAACCATTGATTAAAGAAAACAGTGAGATTCTGATTTGACGCTTTTTCCATTTCTAATTGGAAATCTTTGGTAGTAGCGTTGGCATTCATAAATTTTTTGTAATAGGATTGAATCCCCTTTTTAAAAGCAACCTCCCCTATCATATCTCGAAGCATCAGCAATATGCAAGCTCCTTTTTGATAGGTAACGGTATTAGTCACATCTCCTTCTTCGGCAGTCCTATCAGCTATGATTGAGTAAGTAGAATCTTTGGCATAATATTTATAAAATGATTGTTTCGCCTTTGCCCACTCACTTGAAAATTCGGTTTTCCCGTACTGATGCTCGATAAACAGCATGGTAAAACAAGTGGCAAATCCTTCACTTAGCCACGCATCATCCCAATTGTTTTCAGTAACGGCATTCCCAAACCATTGATGTGCCAGTTCGTGGATTATAACGTCCCGAGTTCTCACCGACCTGTCGCCTTTCACCAATTTATCAGAGTAACCAATGGCGGAGGCTGCTTCCATTCCACCACTCACCACGGGGGATTCAATATTTGCTAACTTTTCGTAGGCAAAAGGTCCCACGTAATCAGAGAAAAAAGTTAGAACTTCCTTTGTAGGAACGGCAAAATCATGAAATCCTGCCACTCTATCCTGAGAATAAACCCATGATTCTATTGATTTACCCTCAAATTTATCAACGTATTGAACCGCAAAATTGGCTATTCCCAAAGTGTATAACCAAGTGGCGATGGGAACAGATTGCTTCCA
>JAYUIP010000327.1:0-2578 GCA_043765945.1 Arcicella sp. | reverse complement strand
TCTCAGCAATTCATCGAAACTATAATTTTAATAACAAAACTGCCTTCACGGGCGACATGGGAGCTTTTAATTATTTAAGTCGAACCCAATTTAATGATAGATTATTGCACGGTTTTCCCATCAATACAGAATTTAAAGCCTATCAAACCGAGCGAATTGATTGTTGGTTTAGGCATAAATGAGGGATAAATATTCTTCCATTCCCCTTTTACTTTGCCTCACTTAACTTCGACAAAACAAAAAAAGTAGTGGAACTTTCCACTACTTTTTCATACCATTAATCATTTTGTAATCAACACTTTAATCATTATTTTACAAGTTATATCGGCAAGTTGATGTCATTCAAAAGTTTTTGGATACATCTCAAACCCAAAGAAAACGCTCGTATTTAATCGCAGCATGAATGTTACTTTATTTATTTCACGTTCCTAAGTCAATCTGTAATTCATTTACCTTTAATGAATTACAGATTGTGTTTTCTAAAAATATGGTAAGTTCGGTTAAATTATTCCTGCATTATACTCACGGGGCTCAACAATCCTGATTTTACCAGTGGAGAATCTTTGGTAAAATAATTCCATGTCGTGAAACAGTACCTGTCTTTTGAAGGTCGGGGTTTGTTATTGATAAACCCGTCTGGAAATTCCTTCAACGAATTGCCTTTCCACATATAACCTGACGGACATTCCATGTCTGCGGGTTCTTGCTCATCGCTAATTAATCGGTTTGCCCAGACATTGGTAACTTCAATTTCCAATAGGTTAGTTTTATTTTTTAAAAATTCTACTGGTATCACGGTAATGTAAATTATTTTTATTTATTTTATTAGTTTCGTATGTATTTGTATAATTATTTATTGATTTTGTGTTGCCAAACGTCTAAACCTATAATTAAACAAATATGGGGAATCATTTAAAAGCGAAGTATAAATTTCACGATTTTTTCTTTTTACGAACATCAGACGGATTATAATTCATTTTTTGCTTGAAAATTCTTGAAAAATAAAACTCCGATTCAAACCCAGATTGAAAGGCAATTTCCGATAGCGTTAAATTTGTTTCTTGAATTAATTGTTCCGCTTTTCGTATTTTTAACATCAGATGATATTGATTTGGAGCTGTTCCCAAAACCTCTTTGAAAGTTTTTCTGAACCAAACGTAACTCACGTTGTGACGTGCAGAAAGGATTTCAAAATCAATGTTTGTGTTCCATAAATCATGAATTCTATTTCTTATTTCATTAATTATTTTCTCTTTTTTAGACAACTTTTGTTTTGATAATAAGGCAGAAGCGTACACAATCCCTAACAGATGAATCAGGTGAAACGAAGATAGTTTTCGGTAGGTATCTTCCTTTACTTCCACATTCTCAATGAGTCTTGAAAATGTGGCTAAAAATTCATTATCAAATCCTACTTTTATAATGGGATTTTGAGGACTAAAACACTCTTGTTCAAGGAGATAACGTGCATAAGTTCCTGTGAAACCCACCCAATATTCCTCCCATCCCGTACTTTCTTTTGGACGATAACGGTGCCAAACACCTGGATAAAGTAAGATAATTGTTCCCGCTTCAATGGGTTGGGCAGGCAAACCACTTGCCTCGAAAAAGCCTTCTCCTTTCGAGATATAGATGAGCTGAAACTCGGTCAGACTTCGCCCTTTTTCCCATTCAAAATAATAAGAATCTGGATGGCTCATATCTGGATATGGACGATTGGTGGGGTGAATGTTATGTCCCAAGTTTACGATACTAATGCCTAAACTGGCATCAATTTCATCCTCAAACAAGTTAAAATATTTCTTAAATATCTCCATATCAAAAAGTACAAAGGATTTATCAAAACGTCCATTTATTTTATGACAAAAATACGATTATTTTGTAAATAAATTATAATAAAGCGTAATGACTACCATATACCATAAAATTATCAATACTAATTTACACAAGTTGATACTAAAATTTTGGTATTTTTTTAATGGGTTAGATTTGACAACTCTTCAAGAGTTGTCAAATCTGGTCAAATCTGGTTAGCATTTTTGTATCAAATTATTCTAACAAGTTATATCGCACTCAATACATAAAAATATTCGTTTCAATAATGTACCAATTTCAAACATTATTAATTTAATCCCTAAAATAACATTCCGATAAGATGAAAAAAAAATTACTACTGACGATGGAAATTCACAAACCCTCAGTCAAGTGCTTGATAATGATGATGATATTATTCAGCACAAACATTTTTGCCCAACAAATTTTGACGGGCAAAGTAACTGATTCAGAGAACAATCAAGGCTTGCCAGGCGTAAACGTTGCCATCAAAGGCACAACCACTGGTACTTCAACGGATGGGGCTGGAAACTTCAAACTTTCCGTTCCCAAAGAAAAGTCTTTGTTGGTTTTTAGTTATGTAGGCTATTTGAATCAAGAAGTCAATATTGCCAACCGAACTACCCTAAACATTGCCATGATTTCCGATAATCAAACACTTTCGGAAGTGGTGGTGGTGGGTTACGGCAGTCAGGAACGTAGAGACGTGACGGGTGCGGTGGCGACCATCAAAACCCAGAACCTC
>JAYUIP010000326.1:0-2581 GCA_043765945.1 Arcicella sp. | reverse complement strand
ATAAGAAAAATCATTCGCATCCACCCGAAGGATGATATGTGTACAAGATTTATATTTTGTGCGAGAAAATTGGTGGAAACATTTTGTCTAACACTGTAGAAACCTCTGATATTCAATATTTCAGCTTAAAAAACCTCCCTCCCCTTTCTGAACCCAGAAATCTATATTCACAGATAAAACTAATGTTTGGGTATCGTGATGATGATAAAAAGGAAGTATATTTTAATTAGTTTTTAGTTACCAGTTATTTGTCATCAGTTATTAGTAAAAAAAACATAATACAGAGTTGAGTTCGTTTTGACCAATAACAAGCAACTAATAACCAATAACTAATCCCTAAACCCTTATTTCTTAAACTTTAAAGCCAATACATTCTTAGCAATTTTCCTACCTTCTGCCAAACCTGTTTCATTATCTTGACGAGTATGAATTCCTCCGTACAAGCGTGAATTAGCGGATTCTAAAGCAAATTGATTAAAATTTTTGTAAGAACGAGCCTTAAATTCAACTCCTGTAATGGTATCTTTAATACGCCCAACATGAGAATTGTCAGTAAAAGCAAAATTAGCTCCGAAGAAATTTGTCAAAACTTCTGACACAGCCCCCGATTGTGTTGCGTGTCCCGAAGGAAAACCTGGAAAGGGTGGTGCGGGCCAAAATGGCTTCCAATTAGCATCAATTGTTCTTCTGACCATCGTGTAAGGACGCTCATTATTGAATTTGAACTTACATTTCCAACAATTAATGAAAGCATCGTTTAACGTAATTCCTGTACGAGCAAATGCTTCTGCTGCTTTCCCTAAACCTATTTTTGCTTGTTTAACCGCAACATTAGTGATAAAATAAGAGTGTCCAGCAGGTGTAAAAGTCTCGCCTGGATTATCTGCCCACCAAACCGCAATCTCCTTTTGTTCTTGTGTCAAAGATTTGTTGATGGCATGAACTTCAAAATATTGTCCAAAGTAAGCAGAAGTCAAAGACGTTGAAAATGGAATTGGATTTGGTATAGCCATTTCTTGGTTGGTTGGCACAAAAGTGCGGTTTGTTCCCCAAGTAGGTTGCATAGGAATCTTCTGACCATTTTCAGTAGTTTGCCAAGAACCTGGAAAAACTGGAATCACGTAAGTTGCTGGAAAATTTCGTTTGTAACCTTCGTGACCACCGTCGGTTTTGGACCATTCAAAAATGGCATCGGCAATGCTTTGTCCGTATTTTTCTGAACGGTCAATAATGTCCTGAACAACGCCAATTTTATTGGCATTTTTCAGAACTACTTCAACTGAATCAATGATTCTTTTATTCGTAACTGCCTGTGGACGAGATACCTCTGCGTATAAGGCTCTAAGAATATTAGCCTCAGCAGCATTGGCACTAATTGCCCAATTATAATCTTTACCTGTTTCAATTTTGGGTAAAGGTGTTAAAGCTGTCAATTGACCCGCTAAAGATTGGTTGTTGGTAAGTCCGCCAACAACAGATTCATACATTGTGAGTGCACCGAGGGCATACGCACGGGCGGCAACGGGAGGCGTGTAACCTGCAGTTCCTTTCGTTAATTTCAGTTGCATTTCAACCCAAGTATTTGCAACATCGGCAGAAAACTTGTTGGCTGGCGAAGTGTCTTCTTTTGGAGGTTGTGGATCTGGGTCCACTTCTTTAACTTTACAGGAATCCAAAAACAGAGCGAAACAAGCGATTGCGAGTAATGAAACGTGTTTTTTAAGATTTTTACCAGATGATTTAATTAGTCGTTGTGTTCTCATTTGTAAGCAATTTTAGTTGAGCATATCTATTTAGGCGATACTTATTTAATTATTGTTATAATTAACCACAAAATTCTTGCCATATTTTACGAACGATAAGCTACACGTTTTGGCAGAATTTATAAACCTAAAATTACTCATTTTCAAGTATGTAAACAAAAAACTCTTCCTTGTGAAAGTGAAGAGTTTTTACTACTTATGAATAATAGCAAGGCAATACAACCAATGGTCAGGTATTTTCCTTTCTTTTACGACAAGTCGTTAGGTGAATAGTCACAAATTTTATGAATTATTTTTCGAGATAATTGGTTAAGTCGAACCCATGAAAAACATTAAAAATCGTTTCGATATGGTAAGGGAATCTGCAAGCTCTGTCAGGACGGCATATTGGCAGCGTATGAATTTTGAGGTAGAATTAGCTCCATCGGAGCAATATGTTGAACTGGTTGCTATGATTAATGACCCCAATTAACCAACGTATCACCCCGCTGGAGTTTATTCACCATATTTTCCATATTTTCTACCAATATTACACCCCGCTGGGGTTATGTTCAATCAATAAAATACTTACTGAAATCTATTTTAAGACAGCTTTCTAAAAAAATTCGTCATTGAAAAATCGAACAAAACCTGTAATTTTGGTCAAAAGAAAATCAAACACATGCGAATTGACCCAGCAACCATAGAACGAATAAGACAAACTGCCGACGTTGCCGATGTTATCGGAGACTACGTGTCTTTGAAGAAAAAGGGGGCAAATCTTTGGGCGTGTTGTCCTTTTCACGGTGAAAAATCCCCTTCTTTTTCAGTGTCTCCAG
>JAYUIP010000325.1:0-7317 GCA_043765945.1 Arcicella sp. | reverse complement strand
TTGGATTCCAGTACATAATGTTTGTCATGCCGTTATTTTCAAATAATTTCACGGTATGATCTCTAAAACGTGACATCAGGTTTGGCAAGTGGTTAAGTGTTGTTTTATAAGTACGTAATTCAAAGACTCTATTACCTACTGACTTTATATTATTCGGTGAGAAATCAGTCGTTTTTAAAAAGACGTTTTCAATTTTTGCTACGATTTCACCATTCACAGCCGAGTTTTTCATAACATCAATCCAACCTTTATCACCCATAAATTCTTTCCAAGATTTATCTCTTCCTTCCCGTGATGGATATGAGAGGAGATAGACCAATTTATCTTCCTTATTTTCTCCCAAAGGTAGCCAGAAACCCTCCAAACGCATATTATGGGTGTAAAAGTATTTTAAAGTATGATTCTGAAAACGGCTCATCAAATCTTGTAATTTGCCTTCTGAGGCATAATAAATACGCAATTCGTACAACCGAGAATTTGCATCCGACTGTGCTTGAACGGCAAAACTGGTAATTAAAAAAAAGAAGAAAATAATGATATGCTTTTTCATTTAGATATGTTTTGGTTTAACATTAATTATAAGTCATTAGACGAATATACTGTTGGAAAACCTTACGACCTACAACTAAGAACTTTATAACTTAAAGACTTACAACTTTTACAATTACTGAATTCCCACAATTTCAACCCTACGATTTTTCTTTTTATTATCCTCCGAATCATTCGTAGCAACAGGTTTTGTTCCCCCGTAGCCTTTATATAACAAACGGTCTTCGTCAATTCCTTTACTGACGAGATAATTCAAAATGACTTTCGCACGATTTTCTGAAAGTGCTAAATTCAAACGATTATCGCCAATATTATCGGTGTGTCCTCCAATTTCAATTTTTGTTTGTGGGTTGGATTTTAACATCAAAACAACTTTATCTAATTCGGGATAAGACTCTTTTTGCATGATAAAACTACTTTGCTCGAAATAAACATTATTCAATACAATTGCCTTGCCTTTCTCAATTTTATCAAAACTTTTGCCCGTTGAAATTGGCAATTTCTCCTTTGGATTTGCCGTAATTGCTGATAAGGTCGATGGTTTCGCCACCACAGGTTCTTTGGTTTTAATCAGTGATATTTCCCTACTACGATTAGAGTTTGGGTCAATTCTACTGACATATTTTGCGTATCCAATTGCCTCAATTTCAAGCATATAACTTGCCACTGGACTCAATTCAGCCGAATATTCATCACCATTTTTTGATAAAGTTAATTCCTGACTTGATTTTACATCCGTTAATTTTGCCGTACATTTCTCAACAATTTTGCGAGTTTTTTCATCCAAAACTCTGAATGTAAATTTACTATCATCTTTTGTTAACCAATACGGAATTGGTTCGCTTTTCATTGAACTATCGGGCGTAATCTTTCCTTCGTAAGGTTTGTATCCAGCTGCTGAAATTTCAATCAAATAATTTGTTTTTTCAGTCAATAATACTGATAGTTTTTCACGAAGTACATCCGTTCTTCCCGAAGCAATTACTTCCTTACTTGGAGCATAAACCTTAAAATTTGCCGATACTTTATTTTTCTTGCGAGCATCAATAGCATACAAAAAGAGGTTATATTTCCTTAAAGAACGCATTTTTACCATTTTACTCACATCATCAACACTGGCAGTAAAACGGCTTTCATAATCATCGTAACCCACCAATTTTGCCTTAATCAAATATTCTCTGCCTGGTTTCAAATCAGCACTACATTCTCCGTTTGGCATTGTAATCATTGCCGCCACGGGTTTATTATTCATCGCATCAATCAAACTGAAAAATACTTCTCTAACTGGTTTATTATCGTTGGCATCGTAAGCCTTCAAACTCAAAACCGAGAAATTTCGAGACATATTAACGATGTGTTTCTTCGGTTTCCCCAACGTAGTGTAAGTCACTTTTTCATTTTTGATATAATAGCCCTTCACAAAAGTCTCTAAACTAAAATTATCTGTTTCAGTTAAGGGCAATTTATATTCTGGTGTAGTTTCAAAAGTTTTCCCTTGTATTAAAACTAATGTTTTTGAAGGAATTACCTTAAAAACTGCATCTAAAACTCGTCCACTCGTTGAATCAACGGCGGTGAAAATCAAGGCTGATTCTTGCGGTTTTGGGGTTAATTGACAGATTAATTCGATTTTAGATAATTTAGAAAAATCCTGTTCAAATTTCTCAAAACCTTCTGCAATGATTTCTAAATGGTATTTATCGTCAGGGGTTAAGCTCACGGTAGCATTTCCTGAAGGCAGTTTTACAATATCAGTTTTATTGGTTTTTGTTGTTAAGTCCGTAATTTTGAAATTTCCATTCGTTACGATTTCATTCGTTGTTTTGTTGGTTGTTCTAATGGTTAATACAAAAAGAGCTTTTTCTAAACTAACATTAAAAGCATATTTTTTATCCATCGCAAAATCAGCCATGTTAAAGGTACTTTGCTTTGGTTTGTAGCCATCTGCCGAGGTTTCAACCGTAAATACTTCCCTTTCAGCCACCTTAACCGTTCCATCAATTTCATCTTTAAATGAAAAAGTTTTTTGTTCTTTCTCCAATTTCACGCTGAAGGTTGCCTTCAAAGGCTTATTAGTTAAAACATCAAAAACAGCAAAATTTACGGGTAAACGCCTTTTTCTCAACAATATAAAATTAACCACACCACCTTCTGGGGCTTTATCAATCTTCTGTTTTGATAATTCTACGTAATCCTCAGCCTTGATATTTAATTCATAAAAACCAGAACGTTTCAAATTTGCCGTAAAATCATTGTTTTTGTTTTTAGTAGCCTGTTTAACCTCCGAAGTCTTCATATCAGCAACTTTAACGATTGCTTCTTTAATTGGCTTTTGCGTTTCAGCATCTAAAACCTTGATTGTCAAGGGGTAACGATCAATCACCAATTTGACTTCATAATCACGACGGTCGCCCAAAACCAAATCCGTAATTTCAATTAATTTACGGGCAGTCGCAAAACCATCCGAAATAACTTCTAACTTTAAATTATCATTTTGAGATAATTTCACGCTGAAAGTTCCTTTAGCTTTCACATTTAATTCTTTAAAAACCTTACCCGTTTTTTCAGATGTAACTGTAAAATCTCCCACAATTGGGTCGCCAGTTTCACCATTAAAAGCCGTGAAATTTACCGTAGATATTTTCTTAGGAATTAACTTTACTGGTAATTCCGTTGAAGTCTCAGTTTTCGTAATAGTTTGTTCGTTATCTTCACAAAATTCTGACGAAACCACTATTTTATATTGCTTTCCGATTAATAAATTCGTTCCACATTCACCCGTTTCTGGATTGGCTTTTACTTCTGCTATTTGATTAGAAGCAATTTCGGTAATCGTAACTTTCGTATCTTTCAATAATTCATTTGTCCCTGCATCATAAGCCTTCACGATAAAATTGGAAGAGATTGGGTCTAACTTAATAATACTTACAGGCAACAACTCACTTCGATCATCTATACGTAAAGAAAGACTTGAATTTTTATAGCCTTTCATGGAAGCCTCAATTGAATAATCTTCCTTTAAACGAAATATGCCTTGATTTTGGAGCGTGTTTGCATTATATTGAAGGGCAATTGATTGTCCCGTTGTCACTTCCTTAGCCTCAAAATTGGCAGGAACGGTCAAATTCGTTTGAGAATCAATTGCCAAAAAACTCAATTTAAAGATTTCTTCGCTATTCTTCGTTTTTCCTCCCAACGGAATCAATCTAAAATCTTGCTCAAAAACCTCACAATCACGTCTTTCCGATAAATCAACAGTAACTTTCTTTCGATAATATCCTGACTCACTTATTTCAAAAAAATATTTTCCGTTTGGTTTTAAAATCGCAGAAAAACGCCCATCCAATCCATCAGACATAAATTCTGCAATAATTTTATCAGGATTTTCAATTTCAGAAACTAAGATTTTTGCGGGTAACGCATTATTGGACGTAGAGTCAGTAACGTATCCTTGAATGGTCGCCACTGCCTCAATTGGAACGGTGGCGGTATAAATATCGCCATCCTGCACATAATACATAACTTCTCCACAAGCAGGCACCGCCACGAATTGGTCGGGTCCAGAGGAGTTCAAAAAGTCTAAGGCTGTGGGGTCTGTCCAAGAACCATTATCTTGCAATTCACATTTATAAATATCAAAATTTCCTTGTCCGTCTTTTCTAATAGATGAAAATATCAACGTTTTGCCATCGGGCATAATTCTTGGTGCTTTTTCACAAATTAAATTAACAGGGCTTGGTAATTCGATGGCTGTTTGCCATTTGTCGTCTTCCCCACGTTCCGACCGCATAATGCGATAACAGCGTTGAAGAGCATCCTTTTTATCACCAAAAGTGTATTTTGCACGGGCAAAGTAGAGGTATTTTCCATCACCAGAAAGCGAAGGATAGCCTTCATAATCCACAGTATTGACGGGTTTACCTAAGTTCATTGGAGACGACCAACCGCTTTTCTCACGAATAGAATAATAAATATCTTCATGTCCGTCGGAATCTTTTCCATTGGCTGAAAAAAACAATAAATTGCCATCGTAACTTAAACAAGGACCGCCGAGTGGTGCTTTTTCAAAAAAAGTAGTTGTAATTTTGGGAATTGCGGTAGGGACAGACCAATTCTTACCATTTCGTTTGGATTCAAAGAGTTTCCAATCGCCTTGACGGTCAGACTCGAAAATAAGTGTTTTACCATCAGCACTGACTGAGGGGGCGTATTCTGTAAATTTAGCAGTATTAATGGGGGCGGGAAGTGCCTTATCATTTTGTGAAAAAACACGATTTACGCTAAAACACAGAATCAACGATAATAAAACAAATGTTTTTATGTTAGTGGTAATCTTTCTCATGAGGGGGGAATTGTAAAACACAAAATTACTTAATTTTAGCCATTGATTTATCTAAAATTAAAAGCAATTGTAAGAATAAATAAAACACAAAAAAAGACTGTAAATCAGTCAGTTAGGGTAAAAAACGAGTTAATAAAAAATTAATTTGATGAAAAGTGTTTTCTCTGTACGAAATTAAAAAACGCTTAACAAAAATACAATCTAAATGAAGTATCTAATCGTAGGTCTTGGAAATATAGGACCTGAATACTTGCTAACAAGGCATAATGTAGGTTTTATGGCTCTCGACCGTTTAGCAAGAGAATTTGAGACGAAATTTTCAATGGAACGTCTCGCATATCACGTAGAAATAAAGCATAAGGGTAAACAAATTCATTTAATCAAACCAACCACCTTTATGAATCTGAGTGGAAAGGCAGTGAATTATTGGATGAAAGAACTCAAAATAGAAAAAGATAATATTTTAATTGTGACCGATGACATTGCCTTACCCTACGGAAAATTGAGAATGAAACCCAAAGGTTCACACGGTGGACACAACGGATTACGTAATATTCAAGAAATTTTAGGTGATTCTGACTACGCAAGATTACGCTTTGGAGTGGGTGATGATTTTGGCAAAGGAAGGCAAATTGACTACGTTTTAGGAGACTTTAAAGGCGAACAATTTGAACAATTACCAGAACACTTAAATAGAGCATCAGAAATGATATTGAGTTTCTGTTTGCAGGGCTTAGATAAGACCATGAATGCCTTTAATCAATAATTGTATTATTCTAAGAATTTCATATTGTTGTTGCAGATATTAGAAACAAAATCTTTGCAAACTTTTTTAAACCTTTGCAATATAATATTTGGACAAAAAGCACTTTGAAACACAAATAGCCACTTTGGCTACTGATACTTAGGAACTTAGGTTGGGTTATTTTCCGACATTTGCAAGAAAAATTTGCAAGATTCAATAATATTGCAGAACTTTGCATCGCTAAATATAAAAAAGTGTGTTTAGATAATTCTAAGAATCTTTTAAAAAATATTTTCCAAATTGTGTGACTTATTAAAACCTTTATCGTTAAAAGTACACAAGAACTAAAGAGCAAATAACGGGAACTTTTTACATCTTATTTCATGTTTATTTATTGATAATAATCAAGAAACAAACCAGTAGAAATTAACGTTAATAAGATTATAACAAAAGAGCATTGCATTCGAACACAAATGTTTATCAGTGTTGAAAATGTTGAGGGGTTAGAAAATGATAAGTATTTTTAGGCAAGATTAAGATTTTTCATAGTTAAATAGGTTTAGAGGTAAGACGGGAAAGGGTGTTTCCCTTGGAAGCACCACTTTTTTTCAAGCTAATAAATTGAAATTAATAAACGATATAAAAATTTTCATAGTCAAGCAACTGTTGCCCCAAGTAAAGCCTCCGATAGATTTAGATGTAATATAGGAGAGGGTGCTTCAATTAGCATTAAAAGATTTTTCATAGTTAAATAGGTTTAGAGGTAAGACGGGAAAGGGTGTTTCCTTTGGGAACACCACTTTTTTTAAGCTAATTATTTCAAGATTGAGGAGAGAAATTTGATGGAGTATTTAATTAGTTTCTAAAATTGTAATAGTGCAGTTATTTTTCATAGTTAAATAGGTTTAGAGGTAAGACGGGAAAGGGTGTTTTCTTTGGAAACACCACTTTTTTCTAAATCATAAAATGAAATAATAACAAATAAGATTTTTCATAGTTAAATAGGTTTAGAGGTAAGACGGGAAAGGGCGTTGCTGATGGCGATGCTCTTTTTATTTTGTCCAAAATCCACAAAAAAGCCTAATACTATCAGCATCAGGTTTTCGAAATTATTAATTTATGGTAAAAATCTTAAATATTTGTATCCTTTAGATTGAATTCTGTATCAAATATAGAACAAGTTTGTGAATTAAAAATCAGTGAAAAGTGAAGAATTAGCGAACGGTATAGCGGATTTATTAAGCAGTCAAAATAAAATAAATAAACCTTGAAATTGGCAGAATACCAGTTTCAAGGTTTTTTTGTGAATAATCTGTGGTCTAACTATTTACGCCAAACGTTTACGCAAAGCTTCAAAAAGCACTACACCTGTTGCTACTGAAACATTCAAGGAACCAACTCGCCCAGACATTGGAATGGTTGCTAATTCATCCACAATTCGTAATAATTCTTCTGAAATTCCATCTTCTTCTGAACCCATCACAACCGCAGTTGGAATGGTGAAATCAATATCATAAATATTTTTTGATAATTTTTCTGAACACGCAACTACTTGAATTCCAGAGTTTTGTAAATATTTAATGGTCATAAATAAATTCTCTTCACGACAAACGGGCAGAAAGTTTAACGCTCCCGAAGAAGTTTTCATGGCATCTGCATTGATTTGGGCAGCCCCTTTCGT
>JAYUIP010000324.1:0-7319 GCA_043765945.1 Arcicella sp. | reverse complement strand
GGGATGGTAAATTAATAAATGAAATATTAGACAAAATAAATCATCATTTATATGTTTGCTCTGTTCAAAGTAAAGCGTTAGAGAGACATATTTTATCTCGAAATTTTTTAAGAAAAAACGATTGGGCAAGGTTAAAATATCAACAAATGAAATATGAAATGGCAATAGAAGCCAATCAAGACAAAAAAATGTATGCAGCCTTGAAAGAACTTAATATGAACGAATTTATTGACTCAATTGTAGAAAAAGAAAAACAAATGTGCAATATTGATTGCCAACTTCCCTTGGCTCATAGTCCCCGAATAAAATGATATTAATAGAAAATACCGTCATTAGTGACGACATAATGGATAAATTCTTCGTCTGCGACCTTCTCAAATGTAAAGGTGCGTGTTGCGTTGAAGGAGATTTAGGAGCTCCTTTAAATGATGATGAATTGCCGATCATGGAACAAATTTATGAGGATGTAAAACCATATCTTTCAGAAATTGGCAGGCAAACCATTGAAAAAGAGGGCGTTTACGTAAAAGATTGGGAAGGTGATTATTCAACACCCGTTATTGAAGGTCGTGAGTGTGCGTACGCCATTTATGATAAGAACAAAATGCTGAAATGTGGCATCGAACAAGCCTATTTAGCGGGTAAAATCTCTTGGCGGAAACCAATTTCGTGTCATTTATACCCCATTAGGATTACTAAGTATGACCATTATGATGCCCTCAACTACGACCGTTGGCACATCTGCTCGGATGCTTGTACGCACGGAGCAAATTTGGGCGTGGAGGTTTATAAGTTTTTAAAAGAGCCTTTGATTCGGAAATATGGAGAGGCTTGGTATCAAGAATTATTGGAGGAAGTGAAGGATAGACAATAAAAATGTATAATGACAAAATTTAAAAGAACCACCGTTACCGCCGCCCTAATTTACGCCAACGGACCCATTCATATCGGACATATTGCGGGCTGTTATCTCCCTGCGGACATATACGTGCGTTATTTGCGTTCGTCTGGGCAAGACGTTAAATTCATTTCTGGAACGGATGAACACGGTGTGCCGATTACGATTAAAGCCAAAAAAGAAGGCGTAACACCGCAAGAAGTTGTTGATAAATATTACAAAATTATCAAAGATTCTTTCGAGGAATTTGGGATTTCATTTGATATTTATTCAAGAACATCCAACAAAGTTCACCACGAAATGTCGCAGGATATTTTTAAGAATATCTACGACAAAGGACAATTTGTGGAGGAGACTACGGAACAGTATTACGACGAAAAAAATGAAACATTTTTAGCCGACCGATATATCATCGGGACTTGCCCAAAGTGTGGCAATGAAAATGCTTACGGAGACCAATGTGAACGTTGTGGTTCAACACTTTCGCCCGAAGAACTTATCAATCCACGCTCAACATTGAGCGGTGAAACGCCCATTAAAAAAGCGACCAAAAACTGGTATTTGCCTTTGGACAAACTTCAACCGCAACTTGAAAAGTACATTGAGAGCCATCCAGAGTGGAAAACTAATGTGTTGGGACAAGTGAAATCTTGGTTGAATGATGGATTGAAACCCCGTGCCATGACCCGTGATTTGGACTGGGGAATCAAAGTTCCATTGCCCGATACCGAAGGAAAAGTGATGTACGTTTGGTTCGATGCACCCATTGGCTATATTTCCATGACCAAGGAATTAACCGACCAATGGGAGTTGTATTGGAAAGACCCCGAAACCCGTTTGGTGAATTTTATCGGTAAGGATAACATCGTTTTTCACTGCCTAATTTTCCCAGCAATGTGCATCGCAGATGGTCGTTTTATCGTTGCCGACAATGTGCCAGCCAATGAATTTATGAATTTGGAGGGCGATAAAATTTCGACTTCTCGCAATTGGGCGGTGTGGTTGCACGAATACCTCCGTGAATTTGAAGGTAAGCAAGATATTTTGCGTTATGTGTTGGCGGCATCAGCTCCCGAAACCAAAGATGCCGATTTTACTTGGGCTGATTTCCAGACTCGTAATAATTCAGAACTGGTAGGAATTTTTGGAAATTTTGTGAACCGTGCCATTATTTTAACGGAAAAGAATTTTGAATCAAAAGTGCCAAAACAAAGCGAATTGACTGATTTTGACCGTCAGACCTTAGCAACTTTGGCTGAAATGCCCACAAAAATCGGGGATGCCATTGCCAATTTCAAACTCCGTGAAGCCTTGGCGTTGATGATGGATGTGGCTCGTTTGGGGAATAAATATTTGGCTGATACTGAACCGTGGAAAGTTATTAAGACCGACGTAGAAAGAACAGGAACGATATTGAATATTGGCTTACAAATTGCGGCAAATCTTTCCATTTTGTGCGAACCTTTCATGCCTTTTACCGCTGAAAAATTACGTACTATTTTGAATATCAATCCGTTAATTTGGGCAGATGCTGGTCGAGCAGATTTATTAGTAGAAGGACAAACGATTACAAATACTGGTTTATTATTTGAAAAAGTGGAAGAAGAAACAGTTGCTGCCCAAGTCAAAAAACTGGAAGATGCCAAACAGCAAAATTTATTGGAAGGAAAAGTCGTGACACCCATAAAAGAGGAAATTCAATACGATGATTTCTCAAAAATGGACATCAGAATCGGGACAATTGTTGCGGCAGAGAAAGTAGCGAAAAGTAAAAAATTATTGAAATTGACGATTGATGATGGATTAAAAGAACGAACCATTTTAAGTGGTATTGGCGAGCATTTTCAACCAGAAAGCATTGTTAATCAACAAATTACGTTCTTGGCAAACCTTGCTCCACGCAAAATGATGGGCATGGAATCAGAAGGAATGGTGTTGATGGCGGAAGATAAAAACGGTTCATTAAGTTTTATACAGCCTGATAAAAAGATTTGGAATGGTGGGATTGTAGCGTAATTATTTAAGAAACCGCAAGGACGGGAGGACGCAAGATGTAATTTTATGGAAACCGCAAGGACGGGAGGACGCAAAATATTCTTAGCGTCTTCCCGTCCTTGCGGTTTTAACCTTGGCATAGAATTTTTAGAATTTTGAATGATGTAGTTTCATCGCTCAAAACACACTAATACATTGAAATTAAAACTTACTCTTGCTTTTTTAGTCGCACTATTTTCCTCGAAAAATATCCAAATCTTCGCACAAGATTCAACAAGTATTGTCAATGATGTTTCAAAACAGGTGGATATAAAGGATTATATAAGAACGATTTTTACGAAAAAAGAAATTGCCGAAAGTGATTCTACTAAAAAATCTATCGCCAAAGAAGATTCTACTATGAAAAAATCCCTTGGACCTTTCTATACGCCCGTGGCTTATCCAGGTTATTCGTTGGTGTCTGGTTTTTTAATGGGAGTTGTCAATAGTTTATCATTTTATACGCACAGAGGCGATGGAGCCAAGATTTCAACAATATCCATGTTGAATATGTACACCCAAAACAAGCAATTCCTCAACACGCTTCAATCAAATATTTGGTTAAATAATGAAAAATATAATCTTCTTGGCGACTTTCGATACTACAAATATCCAAACTTTACTTACGGATTAGGTAGCAAAACTAATTTAGAAGATTTGAATAATGTGAACTACACGTTAATTCGTGTTTATGAGGTCATAATGCGAGAAGTAAGCAATAATACCTTTGTTGGTTTAGGTTATAATTTAGACATTCATAAAAATATTTCACAAACCAATAATCCTGAAATTGCTGAAACTGATTTGCAAAAATATGGTTACAGAGAATCTTCAAAATCATCGGGACTTACTGCTAACTTTCAGTATGACAGTCGTTTAAATAGCAATAATCCATCGGAAGGAGCTTATGCGAATGTGCAAGTAAGGGCAAATTTGAAGGCTCTGAATAGTGATTCAGATTGGCAATCTATCACCACAGATTTAAGATATTTTCTTCCATTGACCAAAAAATCGGGCAATGTGTTGGCATTTTGGACTTATAATGTCTTGACTCTGGGCGGTTCTCCTCCCTATTTCGATTTGCCCAGCACAGGTTGGGATGTGAATAACTCAACGGGCAGAGGATACGTTGAGGGAAGATTCAGAGGGAGAAATTCGCTCTACATTGAAACAGAATATCGTTTTAACATCACAAAAAAACGATTTTTAGGGGGTGTAATATTCTCAAATTTTTCTTCATTTTCAGAACCAATTACTGATAAATTTGAAAAAATAAATATTGCATATGGTGCGGGTTTACGAGTAAAATTGAACAAACACGCCAAAACAAATTTAACCATTGATTACGGAATCGGACAAGGCGGTTCAAAAGGTTTTTCTTTTGGTTTAAATGAAAATTTTTGAGGTAATTATTTTTCTCAGAGTACCCTCGAAATCATCAATCCATCCCGAATTGGCATTAAAATATTCTCTGTACGGGGGTCTTCATGACACATTTTATTGAAATTTAATAAGTTCTGCGTGTCCTTATCAATTTTCTTATCTAACTGAATATCAGCAACTTTACCACTCCAAAGCACATTATCCGAAATAATATATCCTCCTTTTCTCACTTTATCGAATACTAAATCGTAGTATTTTTGATAATTCATCTTATCAGCATCAATAAAGACTAAATCAAAAGTTTCAATAAACGATGGAATAATCTCTCCCGCATCACCAATTCGATAATCTATTTTCTCTGAATACCTTGATTCGTTAAAAAATCCACGAGTGAAAGTTTCCAATTCTTCGTTCACATCAATGGTAATAATTTTGCCATTATCAGCCAACCCTTCTGCCAAACAAAGAGCTGAATATCCCGTATAAGTTCCAATTTCGAGAATGCAATTGGGTCGCATCATTTGCGAAAACATTGCTAAAACCCGTCCTTGCAAATGACCCGATAACATTCTGGAATTCAGTATTTTAGCGTGCGTTTCACGGTTCAGTCGTGCCAACAAATCATCTTCGGGTGAGGTATGATTTTCAGAATAATCGTTGATATTTTTGGGTAAAAAATCCATATTTTTTATTAGTAACACAGGTTTTAGCCTGTATTTTAAAATGTCATACAGGTTAAAACTGTGTTACATTTTACAGTTATTTATTCATGGTAGGACTTTGAGTCCTACCATGAATGTAAGATTTACAAATTTTGATAAATATCATTCAATTTATTAGCAATCCTCTCCGCAGAAAACTGTTTAACGTGCTTTCCTCCTGCCTCAATCAGTTGTTTTCGTAAATCCTTATCAACCAAAACTTGCAACATTTTATCAGCTAAGTCATTCATATCTAACGGATTAGCGTACAAAGCTCCTTCGCCCCCAGCTTCTTCTAAACATGAACCCGTTGCTGCCACCACAGGTACTCCTGAATGCAATGCTTCCACAATTGGAATGCCAAAACCTTCAAAAAAAGAGGGATAAACGAACAGTTCTGAGCCTTGATAAATAGCAGGTAAATCTTGAAAAGGTACTTTATTTAATAGCTTGATATTCAATAAATTATGTTGTTGAATATAAGATTCAATTTGATCCTGATAAGCCGACTTTCCTCCTACTAAAATCAATTCATAATTACTCAAATCTAATTTATGAAAGGCTTTTACTAACGTCAATTGATCTTTTCGCTCAATAATTGTTCCAACAGAAAGGATATATTTATGCTTAATTTGGTATTTTGCTCTAATATTTTTAATCTGTTCAACGCTCAACTTTTCTTGAAAAGCCACATCACAATCTTGATAGATGACGTGAATTTTTTCGGGAGTAATTCCGTAGAAATCAATAATATCTCGCTTAGTTTGTTCACTTACAGCCACGATAGCATCGGCATTTTGACAGGCTTTTCTAAACTTTATTTTGTAGATAATTCTATCAAAAAAGGGATAAATTTTTGGGTATCTTTCAAAGATTAAATCGTGAATCGTTACAACGGTTTTGATTCTCGAAGGCATTTTCCCAAAGGGTAATTCGTTGCTCAGTCCGTGATAGATTTGGATTCCGTCACGTTGTAAATCATTCTTGATAAAAAAAGAACGCCACAGCCCAAGCCCCCTAACCCTCAGGGGGGGAACTTTGATAATCCGCAATAATTCGATGTAGAAACTCCCCCTCTGGGGGTTAGGGGGGCTATACGCAAAATACTCATTCTCTTTTACATATTTCAACAACCCTCCAATCACGAAACGACTGTAATTTCCTAAGCCTGTATTGTTATGAAATGCTCTTTTAGCATCGAAACCTATTTTCATTTTCACTCTTTGAATCATTCAGCTGTAAAATTAGTTAAATTTGTAATGAAACACCATACAACAATTTAACAATTCAAAACTCAAAGATTTATACTTGGAATCAATCAATCAACATACTTTGCCAAACGGCATTCGGGTCGTGCATCGGCAGGTTACGCATACGTCAATTTCACACATCGGGATTATGCTCGATATGGGCAGTCGGGACGAAAAACCACATCAACAAGGATTGGCTCATTTTTGGGAACACATGGCTTTCAAAGGCACTCAGAAACGCTCTTCTTTGCAGATTATCAACCGTTTAGAGATTGTTGGCGGTGAGTTAAATGCTTATACCACCAAAGAAAAAATCTGTTTTCACGCCTCCGTTCTCACGCCTCATTACGAGCGTGCCTTAGAACTTTTGGCAGATATTACCTTCCGTTCAACCTTCCCCGAAAAGCAAGTTGAACGTGAACGTGGCGTGATTTTAGAAGAAATGGCGATGTATTATGATTCGCCAGAAGATGCCATTCAGGATGATTTTGATGAGATAATTTTTGCGAATCATCAGTTAGGTAAAAATACGCTCGGAAACCAGGAAAGTATTTCTAATTTTACGAGAGAAGATTTGTTGAATTTTATTTCAGAAAACCTTGACACAGAGCGAGTTATCTTTTCATCAATCGGTAATATTCCTTTCAAAAAAGTAGTACAATTTGCTGAAAAATTCTTTAAAGATATTCCCGCAAAAAGTTCTGATTTGGTTCGGGTTTTACCGAGTGTTTATATCCCTCAAAATCAAAGTATTATGAAACCAATTTCGCAAGCCCACGTAGCGATTGGTCGGACGGCTTATTCATTGACGGATAAAAATCGTTTGCCATTTTTTATGTTGGTAAATTTGTTAGGTGGATTTGGCATGAATTCTCGCTTGAATTTAGCCGTCAGAGAACGTAACGGATTGGTATATTCTATTGATGCGGGTTACACGCCTTTCATTGATACTGGTTTTTGGGGGATTGGTTATGCCACCGAAGTGAAGCGACTGAATAAAGTTAATTCATTAATTTTGAATGAATTACGAAAATTTAGAGAAGTACAATTAAC
>JAYUIP010000323.1:0-7322 GCA_043765945.1 Arcicella sp. | reverse complement strand
CCTTAACGGGAATACTGCTGTCTAACACAAACTCTTGAATGGCAGAATTTGCTTTATAGACCCTATATCCAAAAATATCATTCTCCTTATTTTTTGCCCAATTAAGTTTGACATACCCATTTTTATCTATTTTTCCGATTAATATCTGTGGTTTATTGGGCGGTATTGTATCTAAAACATTGATTAATACAGGTGATGATGATACCTCATTATCTCCCAAATCAATGGCTTTAATTCGATAATAGTTAAGATTTTCTGGTTTTTCATCCACAAACAAACGAGTAGTATTTGGCAAAATAGTAGTAGATATTTCAATTTCTCCTTTGGCTAAATCCCTTGACCTTACCACTTTAAATCCTTTAATGTCTCTTAGGGAACTGTCGGGATAGGTCCATTTTAAAGTTACTTTTGGACCTAACACCACCTGATGAGTTAGATTCTGTGGGATTGGTATCTCGCTTTTGAAAGCATACACTTTGATAGTATTTGAGGATTGACTTTCATCTGAGAATGGTGTAATGCCCTTGATTTGATAATGATACGTTTTGTATAATTGTGAAATTGTATCACTGTGAGAAATTGTCGCAGTGGTATCATTTCCTGTATTGGAGGGTAAAATTGGTAATTTATTAATTCGGCTAAAGGTTTTTCCATCATCATCAGAACGATACAAATTGAAGGCAGAAAACTTTTTCCCCGACCATTTCAAGTTAACTACTTTATTTTTATACCCCGCTTGAAAACCCTCTGGTTTTGGATTTGTTTCCTTCATCCCTATGTATAAAATAGCTTCGGAGGCAGACTTTTCCCGCTTTATTTTGTCTGGATAATTGATGGAGACTCTATAAATATACTTTTCATCCGAAGAAACTGTTTCATCTGTGTAACGCAAGCCTAAACCTTTTGAGGCATTCTCTGATAAATCTGCGACAAGCATTGCAAATCCGAAGACCATATTTTGAGATTGCATTTTGTTCATTGGGTTATCAATCTTAGAATCATCTACATAGAATAACAGTTTTTGAGCAGTCTCAATTATTGTTTCTCTTGGGGTAATATTCGCCCATTGCAAAACGGTGAAAGGTTTAACGTTTCCCAAGTTTTTTTTAATCCTTGGAATGACCGTAGCACTCTTACTTTGATAAGTAATCCTTTCAATATTTACACCATACAAATTTGCATTTTGCCAAGTTTCAAAATCGGTTGCAGCCCATCTTATAATAATGGAATTTGCTTTTGTTTTACCAACAAGTATAATTTTATTGGTATTTTGAGAATAAGAATTTTGTGATGAAAACAATAGTAACATCAGAAAACAACAGATTATAATTTTATACATTTTTAAGAAATTAATCATTATGAACTTCAACACTACTTTTTCGGTATTTGGTGACATTTTTACACCCCAAGCCGAAGATACTGTACCAAGGACATTCTCTGACAGTATAAGATTCTGGTGGGTTTACCTTAATACTCACTTGTGAACTCTCACATCCACTCGTATTCTTAGCTGTTACATTATAAGTAGTTGTCAAACTTGGCTTTGAAAGTACAACTCGGCTACCAGATAATCCACCTGGTTCCCACGATATGGTTGCTGGGGAGTAATAGCCTGTCAGTGTGGCATACAGAAAAACTCTTCCATCATTTTCTTCCACGCCATAACTAAGCGAAGGACTTACCATTGAAGAAGCGGCAATGGTAACAGTATTAGAAACGTTGCTTTCGCAGCCAATAGAATTCTTGCAAATTGCTTTATAAGACACTTCACGTGATATTGTCACTTCTATTGAAGTCCCGACTTGTCCATCATTCCAAACCGTATATTCAGAATCTAAACATCCAGTAGCAGACAAGGTCGTTTTCTCACCCACACATACTGTATTTGTCGATGTACTTATGGTTGGAGAAGATGGTTGTCGGATATAATTAATTGTAACCGAAGCCTTGCTACTTTCGCAGTTTCCAGCAGTAATACATTGAGCGGATATAGTTTTATTTTCGGTTATGATGAAACCCCACACTCCCGATGCTTTCTCACGGGGGGTGTCCCAACTAATATTTCCATTACAATTAGTGGATTTAATTTCTACAAATCTATCCCCACATTTACTACTTTCGCCAACTTCGGATAAAGTTATCTCATTAGCTTTTTCGTTAATAGTAATATTCCCATCATTCGACCAATTGCTATTACACCCTTCTTTACTACAATAGGCTTTGTAAGTTCCTGTCGCATCAACACTAATAGTTGTCCCAGTTTGATTTCCTGACCATAATATATCTCCCTCACAACCCGATGCTGTCAAGGAAACACTGCCACCACAAACAGTTGAAGATGCAGGAGAAACAGTTGGAGCATCGGGTACTGGATTTAAGGTGATTGTTATAGAAGACTTTGAACCACTGCAACCTTCTGGAGAAGTACACAAAGCCGAATATGTAATCGTTTTATTGAGAGCATTTTCAATAATTTTGTTCCCTGTTTTTGTTCCCCAGTCAGAAGTTGATGCAGACCACGTAACCGTTCCGTCACAACCATCTGCATATAAAGAGACATTTGTTTCAGTACATATTGCATTTTTAGCGGCATCTGAATAAACAGTTGGAGCATCGGGTACTTTGTTTACATTGACACTACTCCAATTAGACCAAGAACTTCTACATCCATCTTTTTCAGAATAAACCCTGTAATTACCTTTACCAGATACACCCAAGGTTGAGCCTTCTTGATCATTTGACCATTTATAAGTCCCCTTGCTGCCAGATGCCGTAAGCGTTATATTTCCGTTGGAACATACTAAAACATCATTGGGACTAACTGAGGGGGTTGTTGGAGTTTCGTTTACAATTATTGTTATAGAGGATTCTGCACTTTCGCAATTTGCTTCGGATATACACTTGGCACGATAAGTTGTGGTTCGAGTTGGACTTTCAGATAAACGAATACCTTTAGTGCCACCATCCAGCCATTCAACGGTACCGTTACAACCAGTTGCTGAAACACTAACTTCGTTGCCACTGCAAAGTATATTATTACTTACATTACTTGATAATGTTGGACCATCAGGGGTTTGATTAATCGTTGCTGTTATCAAATCTGAATTATCACTGAAACAATTCTTCGATTCACATTGGGTCGTAAAAGTGTAGTTTCCAACTGTTTTTAACAATACAGATGAACCAACAATATTTCTATCCGACCACACATAAGTTCCCTCACAGTTACTGGATGAAATCTTGATAGAATTTGTTGAACTTGAACAAATTACAGACTCACTTCTTGATAGGGATGGTGTTGCTGGTTTTGGATTTACGATTAATCCATAGTTATCCGAAAACTCTCCTACACAACCTTTTTCCTCACATTTGGCGGCGAAAGTAAAGGCATAATTTACATTGGATATTGGATTTGTTATTGAATTGTCATGTTTCCAATATACTGTTCCATTACAACCATTAGCGGTGATATTAGTAGATTGATAACTACAAATTGGATTACTTTCAGACGATGCTATACTTGGTTTATCGGGAATTGGATTGACAACTTCACCAATAAACGATGGACTACTGATACATTCTTTATCAGATTTACAGAAAGCAGAAAAGGTTTTACTCGAAGTCAAACTAAATGAGTTACTCGAAATTTCATTCCAATTGAGATTTCCAAGATTACAACTCCCCGTCAGTGTGATTGTTTCTCCTGCACAAATCGGGTTTTTACTACTGAACAATGTAGGAGCATTTGGGGCAGGATGAACAATAATATCTACTTGATTTTCTGGACTCAAACAACCGTTCAAATTACACCTGATTTTATAAGTCCCGTTTTGATTTGTTACTAAGGAGTTACTACTTTCTAAATGCCAATCAGTATTTGATAGAGTAATCCACTCAGTTTGCCCCACACAACCACCGCTTGTTAAGGTAGTATTTTGATAGGAACAAATAGTAGTTTGACTTGCCGACAATGATGGTTGAGGCAATCCATCAATTACTTGAATTTGTAAGGGTTCTGAGACGGCACTTAAACATTGTTCATCTTTGCAAGTAACGGTATAGGTTGTTGATTGCACTGGTTTTACGGTAATCGTTTTCCCAGTTTGTCCATCTGACCAAATGAGGCTATTAGTTGAACAATTATTAGCCTGCAAAATAACAGAAAAGCCTTTACAGATAGCATTAGCGTAGGCGTTCCCACTTATTACTGGTTTTGAGGGATTTAAAATTTTTACACTATAAATATTTGATTTTGAACTTTCACAGCCTTTTTCAGAAATACAAGTTGTCCAAAAATTAAAAGTTTCAGACGTATTGTTGGTATGCGGAGCTACCTTCAAAATATTTTCACTACTCTTCACTTCAGAAGGATACCACTTAATTTGGTGTCCATTTTGGCATCCAGTTGTAGTTAGTGTAATCTCATCATTATTACAGATACTACTCGATACTGATGAACCTAAAACAGGAGCCGATGGGGTTTGATTAACAATTATGTTGAGTTTAGAAGAGGTCAGTTTTCTGCCACCAACCGTACATTCAGCATAATACGTAATATTGCTGATTGGTGAAATTGAATTAACAATCCCCGTTTTTGCATCAGGAAACCACTTCAAAGTTCCTGCACATCCTTCTGCGGATAAAGTGATATTATTTCCAGAACAAACGGTATTGTTTTCTTTATCAGTCTTAATATCAAACCCATTCACTTTTATTTCGATAGATGTTGGTTCACTTAAACAACTTCCTTCTTGGCATTGTGCTGCATAAATGGTGGTTGAAACGGGAGTAACTGTTAAAGAAAAATTAGCGGAATTAACTGGTTGCCACACAATTTTTGAACATCCTTGGGCTGTCATAGTAACAGAAGCCCCAGCGTTAATTTCAGATGCCGTTGATGAAACCGTTGGTTTAGCAACTTTATCCTTACAATCAAACTGTTTCGCATCGTAGGCATAACCGAGTGGAACACTTGTTATCAAAAAACACTCATCGCTAATTTCTGTAAATTCTTTACTTGAGCTTCCTTTGGGTATTATAACTATTACTCCCTCTGTAAGTTTAATTTCAACATTAGAAGGCACTTTATACTCATAAGATTTAGTTTTATCTTTATAAATTGTCACATTGATTTTTGCAATTCTTTTTGTTTCGCCCGTGAGGTCGCTTGAACTTTCAATTTCACAGGTGTAATCAACGAATGGTTCAGTAGAGCAATCTCCGATTTCTGCAATTTTACCAGCCGTTATTTTAAGCCAAGACCCCCCATTTTTATCAGTTTTATAATATCCGTCTTGTGGCTGTGTCTGATAATATCCACTTACTTCCGATACGTTTACGCCTATTTTAAATTCATTTCCTTCAATAAATAAATTATTAGGCAATTGAGTGATTGCACAAGCCTTAGCAAAATCATCCAACTTAATACTTACTCTATTGAGCAAAAAATAACCCAGATTGCTATGACCCGTTTTGTAAGTTCCAACCATACAACACGTAGTGGGAGTAAATGATACAATCGTGGGACAACCTCTTGCTGAAAATTCGCCTAATTTAGTTTTATCAGTAATCGTTTTTTCGGCTGATATTTCTCCCTTTTTAATCATAATGGATTCACTATTATTGAGCAAGATGGTTATATCGTTGGTGGCTGCGTAAGTTTTTATTAGGCTTTCATTGGCGTAGGAGGTTGCTTTTACCTTTACTTCGGTGAGTGTTTGCGTGAAAACTCCATCGTATTTTCTGGTACATTCAACCGCTAAATAGGGTTTATGAACGGGGCGTTCGGAGATGATATATTTATAAACATAACGTTCGGAGCCACCCGAAATCCTTACAGTGGAAGCAACGGGGCAACCAGCCTTACTGGTTAAATTCGTAAAATTAAATTTACCAATCTTTGGTTTGAGGTCATAGGATTCCCCACTTCCGTAGAATAATTTTAAATCACTTTCAGTAATTAGAAAGTTATTAGTCTTGTTGTTCTCATTTTTATAAATATTAACCATAAATGATAGTGGCTCATCATCCAACTCGTTGGGTTTACAGGTAATTTCAACCAATCGTTTTTGTATTGATTTGTTTTCAAATATAATATCGCCAACGTTGGTGAAAGTTAAGTCTCCATTATTGGGTTCTGGGGTTGTAGAAAACAGGTTGGTCTTACCATTAATTTGTAAATTAATGGCATAATCACCCGAGGTGAAATCAGGAATTTTGGTTTCACAAATTTCACAAATAGTTTCTTCACAATTGGCATCACAAGCATCTTTGCCAATCGAAAAATCTAATACTGAAATATCAAAAGGATGATAAATCCAAGTAGGATATTTTTCTCCGTTGCTGATTATGCTTTTTGTCTTTTCTCCGTTTGTTAATGAAACCGCAAATGGCTGTAGATAATCCACAAATTCATCGAACTGGTATTTTCCATATCCTCCGTTTTGCGTGTTTTGTGCCTCTCGGAATTTATTAAACCAGTCTTCTTTGCCAGATGTTGTTTTTATTAATGTCAGCTCATCTTTTGAAAATCCTTCAAAATTATTATCTTCCATTTGAAGTTTGAAATAGGTCAATCCAGCTTCAAGGGTGGCTATTTTAATATTACTTTTAGTTAATTTTGATTGAATCGCTGCAACTTTATCTCTAAAAGTATCAAATTCACTGGTTCTGAAATGGAAACCACTATCGAATATTATCTCTTCCGTTCCACCTTTCAACAAGGTCATTTCATAAATTGTATTTTTATTCAAGGCAGGAACTTCATAGACAAAAGTATTATTGCCTTTGTTGGCAGTGGCATCAACACTATGAGAACCATCTTTTGATTTGAACCTTACTTTTATGGTATTCTCCCCAACCAAAGTAACGGCTTCATCGCTCAATTTGAACCCAGCAATATTTGCAGGGTCTTCCTTCAAAACTACTGGCATCTTTGCATAAAAACTGTATTGATCTTTATACGGATACGCATCCACAATATCAACCATTTCAATTTTTGACAGTTTATTAGAAGTGGTAAATGAAAAAAATTTCTCCTCTTCAATTGCCACGTCTGGTTTGCCAGATTCTTTTGCTACGGCTGTTTTCCAAACGCCACCAACTAACTCTTCCACGATTACGGTTGCTTTGGCAGTTACTTTTGCATTTTGTGGAAGTACCTGTGTCGGTTTGAATTCAACGCTTTTATCACCCTTATAACCGAATGTACCCGCAATGGCTACTCCATTACTTTCCAGCGTAAAGGTTGTTACTCTGGTTCTGAAAGTTCGACTTTCGAGGGTAACATTTGTATTGACTTTTTCTAAAAAATCTACTCTTGG
>JAYUIP010000322.1:0-7327 GCA_043765945.1 Arcicella sp. | reverse complement strand
GACTACGTTCAATTTTTTCAATTAACGAATACTTTAACGAATCCTTATATTTATTGGTAAAATTTGGTTGAAAGGTTTTATATAAACTATCTAATTTTAAAGTACCTCGGTTAAGGTGTTTTACGTATAAATCTCTAAAAATTCTTGATTGTATATATCGATTAAATTGCTTAGAATCAGTACCATACTTAAATTTAAGTAATCTTTTAGCTCCATAATCTCCAATAAAATTTGCTAAATTTTCACTCGTTTCATGGTCGTTTTTTACAAATATTGTACCATGAGTCATTTCGTGAATAATTAAACTTGCCAATTTCCCATCGGAATAATAAAGCATATTTGAAAGTATTGGTTCGGGCAACCAACCTAACGTCGAATAAGCAATGCCTTGACCCATTTCGGTATCATAACCCTTTGATTTCCAAGCATTTTGCTCCTTTACGGCAGCCGTTGAATCGAAGAAACCTTTGTAGGTGAAACTGCCAATTATCCAACTAACAATAGGAAAATTGAACTCTTTGGCTTCCATTTTATAGGGTTCAGCAACTGTTAAGAGATGTACCAAAGGTTGTCCGTTTTGATTATAAAGTGTTTGATAAACTTTCGGATTATCCTGTAAACCCAAAGAATCAATGGCATATTTACGAACCTCTTGAATGTATAAAATGCGTTTTTTGAGAGAATCTGGAATTGATTTGTCTTGAAGAACTTGTGATAATGGTTGCGTATTAAATGCGACATCTAAACCGCCTTTTGCTTGTTGATAAAAGTATTGAACCCATAATTTTTTCCAAATCAACAAGCTGATAATCAGGAGAATAACGATTATCAGGATTCTTTTTTTGCGTTGTTTTTGTATTTGCTTGTGAAATAAAATCATGAGTTAATGGCACACGGATTAAACGGATTGGACACGGATTTAATTTTTAGTAAAGGATAAAAAAACAGAATTTTGAAAGTAAACAATAAATAAATCCGTGTGTCATTTTTCACTATTTGTGATCCTGAATATTCAAGATATTTTTACAAAATTCATATTCCGAAGGTTGATTTGAACATAATATTAATAAACGGTTTTTTGAATATTCTTGAACATTGCGAAGATACCAAGAAACAGCCTCAGCGTCAAGATTGGAGGTGGGTTCGTCCAACATCAAAATCTCAGAATCCGACCAAAACGCTAAACCCAATTTAACCCGTTGTTTCATGCCCGAAGAAAAGAATTTTACTTCCTTATTTTTGGCATTTGGTAATTCAATAAAATCAATGAATTCGTTAATGGACAGGTTGTTCTTGAAAGGTTTAAATTTAACGTGAAATTCGACGATTTCTGTCAAAGTAAAATCTTCAATGAGTTCTAAATAAGGGGCAGCAATGACTAAATGTTTGTAGTAATCGTCAATGGTTAAGAATTTCTGATGGTTTTGATAATTAATAAGTCCCTGAGAATGAGGCATAAAACCAGATAAAACTTGCAGTAAGGTAGATTTTCCGCTTCCGTTTGCTCCAATGAAAGTGTAAGATTGTCCCGATTGAAATTCGTAATTCAAATTTCTAAAAATCCATTCATTCCTGAACTTTTTACCAAGATTTTGGGTAATTATATTCACATTAAAATTAGTATTTCGTCTAATTAACGCAGGCAGGATTTAAAACCCTGCCTGCGTTGACCAACAATAAAAAAACATATTTAAGATAACCCTTTCATAATCCCTCTCTCTGAATTACGAATAAAATTCACAATTTCATCACGTTCGGCAGAGGCTGGGAGGTTAATCTCTATTTGAGAAAGGGCATCGTTATTATTAAAGTTTTTCAAATAAACGTAACGATAAGTCTCTTGAATTTGCGAGATTTGTTCGTCCGTAAAACCCCGTCGGCGAAGTCCAATTGAATTAATTCCTGCGTAAGAAAGCGGCTCACGACCTGATTTTGTAAATGGTGGGACATCTTTACGTATCAAAGAACCACCCGAAACCATCGAATGACGACCGATTTTTACGAATTGATGCACCGCACTCGAACCACCCACAATCGCAAAATCTCCCACCTCAACGTGTCCTGCCATTTGAACACTGTTTGCCAAAATACAGTTATCTCCAATCAAACAATCGTGGGCTACGTGTACGTAAGCCATAATTAAGCAATTTTTCCCAATTTGGGTTTTATTTCTATCACTCGTTCCACGATTAATGGTGGCACATTCTCTCACGGTTGTATTATCGCCAATGATTGCCAACGTATCTTCGCCCCCAAATTTTAAATCTTGGGGAATGGCGGCAATAACAGCCCCAGGAAAAATACGGCAATTTTTACCAATTCTTGCCCCTGAAAATATCGTTACATTTGAACCAATCCAAGTTCCATCGCCAATTTCAACGTTTTGGTGAATAACCGTAAAAGGCTCAACAACAACGTTCTGAGCAAGTTTAGCTTCGGGATGTATGTACGCTAATGGTTGTGTCATTTATTTTGAGTTAAAGAGTTATTAAGTTAAAGAAGTTAAATAGTTAGTTTTACCTTTCTTTCTTCAAATTTACTCCATCAACTCTTTAACTTTTTAACTTTTTAACTCTTTCTAACAAGACTTGCAGTCATATCTGCTTCGCAAACAACCACTCCGTTTACGTAAGCTCGTCCGTGCATTTTGGCAATTCCTCTTCTTATTGGAGCCATTAAATCACATTTAAAAATTACGGTATCGCCTGGCACTACACTCTTACGAAATCTGCAATTCTCAATTCCTACCAAATAGGGCCAATAATTTTCTGGATCAGGGACTGAACTTAACACCAAAATTCCACCCGTTTGTGCCATTGCTTCAACCTGCATAACGCCTGGCATAACTGGGTTGTTTGGGAAATGCCCCGTAAAATAATGCTCATTCATTGTTACATTCTTGATTCCAATAACACTTTCATCGTCTAAATACGTGATTTTATCCACCATTTGAAACGGGTAACGATGTGGGAGTAATTGGTAAATACGCTCAAAATTGAAGATTGGAGGCTGTTTTGGGTCATACTGAGGAACATTATTCTTCTCCGTTTCCTTCATCAATTTCTTAATCTTTTTAGCCAATTCCACATTTGCTGCATGACCAGGACGAGCCGCTAAAATCTGAGCTTTAATCGGGCGACCAACCAATGCCAAATCTCCCACCATATCCAATAATTTATGGCGAGCCATTTCATTCGGATAATATAATTCCAAATTATTCAGAATTCCTTTTTCCTTTGAAACGCTTACTTTTGGCTTATTTAACATGACTGCCAAACGGTCTAGTTCAACATTAGTATAATCACGGTCGGCAATCACGATGGCATTTGATAAATCACCACCTTTAATTAAATCAGCATTGAAAAGTGCTTCCAATTCATGAACAAAACAGAAAGTACGACATTTCGCAAAGTTTTCATTGAATTGCTCAATATTGGTCAAATTAGCGTGCTGACTTGATAAAAATTTAGAATTATAATCAACCATTGCCGTTAAACGATAATCATTCAAAGGTAATGCCGCCAATTCAACGCCACGTTCATTGTCTTTAAAACGAATTTCAGAAGGAAGTTCAAAAAACTTACGATTGGCATTTTGTTCTTCCAAACCCGTATCCATGATTGCTTCCACAAATTTAATGGCACTTCCATCCATAATTGGCGGTTCGGGTCCATCCAATTGTATCAAAACGTTGTCCACCTGACAGCCTACCATTGCCGCCAAAACGTGTTCAACCGTATTTATTCTTGCTCCATTATGTTCAATGGTTGTTCCTCTGGAAGTGTCCACTACATAATCAACATCGGCATCGGCAATGGGTTGGTCGGGTAAATCAACTCGTTGAAATTTATAACCATGATTTGGCGGTGCTGGAACGAAAGTCATATTGGCAACCACGCCAGTGTGCAAACCTACGCCCGATAAAGTAATGGTTCTTTGAATTGTATGCTGTTTATTGTTCATTTTTTACTGTTGCAACGTTTCTGGTTATTAGTAATTAGTTAAAAGTTATTTGTCTAATAATCAGATAGTTGATAATATTTTATGTCAATATTTTGTATTAGGAATAAAGCTAATTGTGAATTTTACTAATGACCAATAACCAGTTACTGATTACTCACCCTTCAATTTATCTTCAACTGCTCTTAATCGTTGTTCGATTTTAGGTAAATTTTTATACAAAACTTGTGATTTCAGATTATCGTGACTGTTTTGGGCAGGTGAACCTGCCATTATTCTACCTGATTGTCTAACCGTTTTTGTTATACCAGATTGAGCGGTTACAATGGTTTTATCAGCAACCGTAATATGCCCAGCCATCCCAACTTGTCCACCAATCATACAATTTTCACCTACTTTGGTTGACCCAGAAATGCCTGTTAGAGCCGCAATAACCGTGTTTTTGCCAATTTCAACATTATGAGCAATCTGTACTAAATTATCAATCTTAACGCCTGACCTCAAAATCGTTGAACCCATCGTTGCTCTATCAACCGTTGTATTGGCTCCGATGCTCACGTTATCTTCCAAAATTACATTACCTAATTGAGGAATTGTGGCAAAAGTTCCGTCGGCTTGCGGGGCAAAACCAAATCCATCCGCACCAATTACGGCATTTGAATGGATGATACAATTATTACCAATAATCGTGTTGTGATAAATAGTTGCTCCTGAATAAATCGTGCAATTATCGCCAATTATACAAGAATCTGAGATGGAAACATTTGGATAAATTTTGGAATTATTACCTACTTTACAATTGTCACCAATGTACGCAAAAGCCCCCACGTACACATCTGAGCCTACTTTTGCGGTGGAACTGATAAAGGAAGGTTGTTCAACCCCTTTTTTATTTTGAGCTAAAATTTTTTGATATTCTTGTAGTAAAACAGTGAAAGCGGCATAAGCATTTTCTACTACGATTAAAGTAGTTTGGTAGTCTTTTTTAGCTTGGAATTGACTATCAACAATCACTGCGGAGGCATTAGTTGTGTAGATAAAATGCTCATATTTTTGATTTGCCAGAAAGGAAATACTCCCCGTTGAACCTTCTTCTATTTTTGCTAATTGATTAACTTTCAATGACTTATCGCCAATGACTTCCCCTTTTAGCATTTGAGCAATCTGTTCAACCGTAAATTCCATATAATTTTCTTTGTCTTTGGTTATGTTAATTTCTATTTTGATAACTATCATTTAATTTATGTTTGGCGTAATATAAATATCCCACACCAATTAACACTAAAATAAAAATTTATTCCCGCAAATATACGTCCTTTGCCCAACAAATATAGTATTTTTTCACGACATTACTTAAAGCCTTGATGGTCGGTAAATCGGATGCGTCAGCAATATCAACTACTAATTTATTCTTTGTTAAAATGTTAATAGCCTGTTTTTCAGACAGATAAGCTTCGTTTGTTATCGTGCCATCTACTACAAAATAAGACAAATTATCTTCATTGATTTCGTCACGATTTAGAAAATCATTTTTAATTTTTTCAAGAAATGAATTTTCAAAAGGTTCGTCAGAAATCAATATTTTATACAACTTTCGGTTCAATAATTTCTCGCAAATTCCCGAAAGGATTAAATCATTATGTTTCGACCAAATTTTTACGCAAGCCCAAATATCATTGTCGTCCATTTCAGTAAAAGCCTGTAAATAACGTTTATCTGACACAAATTCCTCCAAGGTAACATCATTTTTCAAAAACAATCCGAAGCCTTCGGTCGCAAAAACTTCAACGCCTGATTTTACTAATGCTCTGGCTCTTCTTACAATTTGAGAAAGCATAACTTCCGCACAAATGGAGGTTTTGTGTAAGTAAACTTGCCAGTACATTAACCTTCGAGCGGTCAAGAAATTCTCGACTGAATATATTCCTTTTTGCTCTACAACTAATTGATTATCAACCACATCCAACATTTTTAAGATTCTTTCAGCGCCAATATTTCCTTCTCGAACGCCCGTAAAAAAACTGTCCCGATTTAGATAATCCATTCTGTCAACGTCTAATTGACTGGAAATAAGTTGGTTAAAAAAAGGACGATGGTATTCTCCCGTAAACATTTTGATTGCCAATGAAAGTCTGCCTTCAAATTGCTTATTTAACTCTTCCATTAAAAGAAATGAAATTTGTTCGTGCGGAACTTGGTTTAGAATATGCCGTTCCAAAACGTGTGAAAAAGGACCATGCCCAACATCATGCAATAGAATCGCTATCTGAGCTGACTCGCATTCATCTTCCGAAATATGATGTCCCTTTTGTCGTAAGGTTGTAATGGACTCATTCATTAGGTGCATTGCCCCCAAGGCGTGATGAAAACGAGTATGCAAAGCACCTGGATAGACCAATTCAGCTAAACCTAACTGTTTTATTCGTCTAAGTCGTTGATAATAAGGGTGTTCTATGAGGTCATAGATAAGTTCAGAAGTAATATTAATGAATCCATAAACAGGGTCATTAATGATTTTACGTTTGTTAATCATGTGATTTTTGGTAAAAAACTGAATAAAATTAAGGCTAAACAAGCTAAAAACAAAAAGAGGATTTATCTTTACGTTGATTAAATGAGAGAATGATGACGGGGTGTGTAACCTGATACAATGAGTGAATATTTTGTGGGTATGTTTAACCCCTTGATACATGTTCATTTTTATTCAATCATTCTATCATTCACTCATTAATTTTAAAGACATGACTTTTGAAGCATTAACAGAAAAAATAAAATCATTAGCCGCAGCCAAAGGAGGCATTGGCTCATCAATCAAATTTGCCACGGATGCAGGCAACGTTTTTTTAACTGCCGATGGCGTAGTTTCAAACGGTGATTTGCCAGCAGATTGCACGATAAAAGTATCTCAAAGCGATTTGGAAGGACTTATGTCGGGCGATTTAAACCCAATGACCGCTTTTATGTTTGGGAAAATTAAAATTGACGGGGATATGGGCGTTGCGATGAAATTAAAGGATTTATTTTAATTTAGTTGAATTACAAATGGACGAAACAACATATTTATTGAGTGATAAAAACCGTGCATTACGCTTATTGAAAGCTATTAAGAATGTACGCTCAAACATTAATGCTAAAAGTTTGACTTTTAAAGAATTAGATGATTTGGAAAAAAGAGCACTTATTAAATAGAAAAAATTAAAAGTGCTTTTTAGTGCAAACTTATGTCATTTCAAGAAACCATAGTAGCCCTTGCGACCCCTGCGGGTGTGGGGGCTATTGCCGTTATAAGAGTCTCAGGTTCAGAGACTTTCCCAATTGTAAATAAACTTTTCAAAGGTAAAAATCTTGAAAAACAGCCTTCGCATAC
>JAYUIP010000321.1:0-2594 GCA_043765945.1 Arcicella sp. | reverse complement strand
TAATTCCGATGGGAACATTGACGTAAAATATCCAACCCCAAGAGAGATTATCGGTTAAATATCCTCCCAAAACGGGTCCCAAAGTCGGTCCCATCACGATTCCCGCTCCGAAAATTCCATTGGCTTTATCAACTTCTTCGGATGGGAAAGTTTCTACCAAAACCGTTTGGGCGGTTGCCAATAATGCACCGCCGCCAATGCCTTGCACAAATCGCCAAAAAATCAACATTTCAATCGAACCCGAAGCCCCACAAAGAAATGAGGACACCGTGAACAGAATTACCGAAGCCGTGAAATAGACTTTTCTGCCAAAAATATTGCTCAAAAAGCCCGTCAGCGGAATAATGATGATGTTTGAGATGGCATAAGCCGTAATTACCCAAGCGGTTTCTTCGATGGTTGCTCCCAAATTTCCCGCAATTTGTCGGGTCGCTACGTTTACGATGGACGTATCAATCAATTCCATTATGGCACAGGTGATGACGGTGATGGTTATCAGCCATTTTTTTGCTCCTACCTCATAAGTAGGCTCGAGTGTTAAGGTATTTTCCATGATTATTTGGTTTGAACTTTCACCGCCACGCTCATGCCCGCTCTGAGGGGATAATTGGCATCTTTGGTGTCGTTGATGGAAATTTTTACGGGAATTCTTTGGGTTACTTTCACAAAATTACCCGTGGCATTATCGGCAGGAAGTAAGGAGAATTTAGCTCCCGTGGCTTGAGAGAAAGACGATATTTTACCCTCAAAAACCTTATCATCATAAGCATCCACTTCGATTTCTACGGCTTGTCCCGTCTTCATTTTTGCCACTTGCGTTTCCTTGAAATTAGCCACAATCCATATTTTTTCATTATTCGTAATTGCCATCAAAGGTTGCCCAATTGCCACTACTTGCCCTTTTTGAATATTCTTTTTAGAAATTACACCATCAGCTGGGGCGGTAATTACGCAGTAAGAAAGTTGCAATTTGGCGGCTTCTAAATTATTTTCCGCTTGTTTCACCGCCAGTTCCGCCAAGCTAATGCCATTGTTTGACGTGCTGATGGTTGATTGTGTGGTAGCAATTTGAGAACTTGCCGCTTCAATCTGTTTTTGCAAAGCACTCACTTGTCCTTCGGCAATTCTTAATTGAGCTTCGGCGGCATCTTTTTCCGCTTGAACGCCATCAAATTGTTGTTGAGTGGCAGATTTTTGTTCCAATAATGTCTTAAATCGGTCAAAGTTTTTGGTACTTACATTCACCCGTACTTTTGCTGCTTCTACACCCGCTTTGGCAGATGCCATATTTGCCTCAACCGCTCTAACATTGGCAGAAACGGAATTTACACTTGAAGTAGCAGTTCCTTTATTATTTCTTGATAATTGCACATTTTGCTTGGCAAGTTCAACGGCAACCTTGGCTTGTTTTACGGCAATTTGGTAATTGGCATCGTCCAACATCACCAAAACATCGCCTTCTTTGACGACCTGATTATCTTCTACCAGAATCTTAGTTACGGTACTATTTATTTTTGGAAGAACGGGGCTAATATCGGTTTCTAATTGGGCATTATCGGTTTCTTCTTTTCCCGAACAACTTAAAAGTGTGATGCTTAGGGCAATGAGTGAAAGTTTAATAAAATTTTTCATGATGATATTTTTTAAAAGATTTATTTCGTTGATTTTTCTAATTTTCTGTACGCCAATTCAGCATTTGCCGTGGCGGTTATTAGGTTGATTCTCGACTGAATCAGTAAAGTATTGGCATTCAAAAAATCGGTGGAAGTGGTGGTGTTAGCAGAAAATTTATTTTTCTCTACCCTAAAATTTTCCGTTGCCTGTTCGACCGCTTTTTGGGCGTTGACAATCTTCTGTTTGGCTTGCAAATAATTATTGTAATTGGCGTTTACTTCTAATTGGATGCCCTCTTTGGCTTGTTCAAAAGCGGTATTAATTTTAGAAACCGATAAAATACTTTCCCGCACTTTTTCTTCATTGGTGAATAATTCCGACAAGTTCCAATTCAGAAAAACACCCATATCCCACGTACCTGTAATGCTCGCTTGATTGGGGAAAACCCGTTGGTTGGGCATATCATAATTGACCTTTCCGCCTACACTCAAAATCGGTAAAAAATTGCTCTGAGTAAGTTTCAAGCCAAGATTTGCTTGTTCTTTTCGGATATTCAGAGACTTTAATTCAGGGCGATTATTCAAGGCAAGCGTTAAATAATCATCCATCAAAGCATCGGGTTGATTAACGATTGGTAAGGTTTCAGGAATGTCGATATTCGTTTTTGGGTCAATGCCCGTGAGCAAACAAAGATTGAATTTCAGTAAGCTTTCGCTGGTGGCAATATCAATTAGACCAGATTGCAAATTGGTTACGGCTAAGTCAATTTTCAAGACATCACTCGCCAAAACGATACCTTGCTTTACAAAATTCTCCGCATCTTTTTTCTGATTAATGAGTAATTCAACGTTGGTCTCAATTAGTTTTTTAGACTCTTTTACGGTGAATAAATTGTACCAAAGCGTTGTGATATTATACGAAATATCGGTTTTGTTTTTCTCCATATCAAAGAGTAAAGCCTTTTTCTCAAATTCCAATAA
>JAYUIP010000320.1:0-2598 GCA_043765945.1 Arcicella sp. | reverse complement strand
TCTAATATTTCAGTAGTACATTATTACGAAGGAGACCCCGAAAAAGCCATCAATTATTGTCGTAAAGCCTTGCAAATTTTACCGTTAAAATCCGAAACCGACACAACTCAGTTTCGGATTGAACGGTTTTTGGGTTTATATTTTGTCAATAAAAATCTTGACTCCTCCAACGCCCATTATGCCCGTGCAGAACGCCTTGTTCAGCAAAGTAAAAACGTTGCCCGATGTTCCGATATTATTAGTTTTTATAATGATTTGGGACTTAAAAATTTCAAGAATTATAATTTAAAAAAGGCTGAAATCTATTATCAAAAAGCCATTAACAGTCTTTCACTTGATAAACTATTCAATAAATCAATTCTCTTTTACAATCAAGGACTCACCTACGCTTCACAGAAAAAAAATGAGAAAGCACTATCTAATTTTGAATTAGCGGAGAGAAATGTAGTCGAAAAAAGGATTCTGTATTACATTATGAAAGAGAAAAGTGTATGTTTTCAAAAACTTGGTAGAAATAACGAAGCAAAAATCAATTTTCAAGCGGCATGGAAAAGCTATCAGGCTTATCAAAAAGAGCAAAAATTACCTGCCGATTTATATTTTGAAACTGCCTATTTTAACAGTCTGGGAGTTTTTGAAGTGCAGAACAAAAATCCATCAAAGGCAATCCAATTATTTCAGCAATCAGTTGATTTGGAGAAAACGCAATCTAAGCAAAGTATTGTATTGACTGATAACTATCGTCAATTGGGAGAGGTTTATCAGCAACAAAATCAACCCCAAAAAGCCTTAGCATATTATCAAAAAGCCATTTTTGCCATTCATTTCAAGTTTAATAATCCTAATATTTACCAAAATCCTGTCTTAGAAAATACCATTTCCAACCGTGAATTATTTATGATTTTGAGAGTAAAAGCATCGGCTTTTCGTTCATTATATACACAAAGTAAAAACTCAAAAGACCTAAATGCGTCCTTTAAAACGTATGAATTAGCGATTCAATTAGCTGAGAAAATCAGAAAAAGTTATGCCTCTGCCGATTCAAAAGCCTTTTTTACTGAAAACTATTTTGGCATTTATCAGGAAGCAATGGAAGTTGCTTCTCAAATACAATCGTCTAAAAATCAATCGGTTATATTTAATATTCAAGAGAAAAGTAGAGCCGCTATTTTGGCTGATGTAAGTCGAGAAGTGGAGATAAAACCTTTAACGATTAGTCAAGATTTATTGAACCAAGAAAAAAGTATTAATCAGCAAATAACCAGTTTACAATTGGATATCCAAAAGCAAAAAGACAGTTTAAAACTGATTGAATTGAATAAAAAATTGATTGATGCCCAAGTAAATGCAACGCAATTAATTGACCGTTTCGAGCGTGAATTTCCTAATTATTATCAGTTAAAATATGATTTTAGTAACGTTGAAATTAAAAATGTTCAACAAAAATTAGATGATAAAAGTACCTTAATTTCTTATAGTTTATTAGATAACGAATTGTATATCATCACCGTAACTTACTCAAAATCAAATGTTTATAAGGTAAAAATTAATCAAAACTTCAAGAAAGATTTATTAGATTTCACTAAAAATTTGTATGAAGCACCGCAGGGCGTAAAGTATAAATCACAAGATATTTCCGCCCGACTTTATGCTCAACTGATAACTCCGATTGAAAGCGAAATCAAAGACAAAACTCGACTCATCATCATCCGTGATGTCGAGTTGAATTTTCTACCTTTTGAGGTTTTGGCAAAGCTAAAAGATGATTATTTATTAAAGCATTTTGCCATTTCTTATGCTTATTCTACCGCCTTATTATTTCAAAAGAAAAATACGGATTTACACCAAAAAATGATTTTGTTTGCTCCTTTTGCTAATATTTCTAACCTTAAAAATATCGTTCGAGATAATCAATTACAGGCTTTGCCCGCTACTGAACAAGAAATTAGAAAAATTGGAGGAGATATTTTACTAAATGAAAATGCCACCAAACAGCATTTTATGGAGCAATACCGAGACGCTGGAATCATTCATTTTGCCACTCACGCCGTAACAAATGACCTCGAATCAAACCGTTCGTTTATCGCTTTTTATCCTGATAATCAGGGCTTTAAACTCATGACCGAAGATTTATATAACCTTGATTTACGAAAATCACAATTAGTCGTTTTGAGTGCTTGCAAGACTGGCTATGGTCAATTACAAAAAGGAGAGGGTATTATTTCGCTGGCTCGTGCCTTTGCTTATGCGGGTTGCCCAAGCGTGATGACCACCCTCTGGAATGCCCACGATGAAGCATCGGCTTTTTTATCCGAAAGGCTTTATGAACACTTGAAAGCGGGCTTACCGAAGGATGAAGCCTTGCAAAAAGCAAAATTAGATTTCTTGGATTCAGCAATTGGAAAGCGTTATCCCCACCCACATTATTGGGCAAATTTAATTCTGATTGGCGATAGGAAAGTGGTTGATTTTCAGGATTATAAGTGGCTTTGGATAGGGTTGATTTTGGTAATATGCAGCGTGGGAATCTTCGTAGTATATCGGAGAAAAACGTAGCACGGGAATCCTTCCCGTGTATCCGAGTCAAATGTAGCACGG
>JAYUIP010000319.1:0-2605 GCA_043765945.1 Arcicella sp. | reverse complement strand
GATAAATTAGTGAGGGCAGGGTCATTGCCACAATCAAATTTGTTTGATATAAAAGCTCAATTGGCGTTAGAGGAATCTACGGTAATTAATAATCAAAGCATTTTGGATATTGCTGAGCTAACGCTTTTACAATTATTAAATGATAAAAATGTTACGAATGTTAAGGTTGACAGAGTTTCAGTTCCAACACCTTCAACGGCTGGTTATGAAGCGTCAATCGAAAAAATTATTGATATAGCTGAATCAAGCCAACCAGTTGTGAAAGCCGCTGAATTAAGAATTAAAGGTGCTGACAAAAGCATTGAAATTGCCAGAGCGGGGTTTTTGCCTATCATAAGTGGAAGTATCGGTGTTGGAGCGAATCAGTCCAATGCTCAAAAAGATTTGATTTTAAGAGACATTACAGATACAAGAGATTTGGGAACAGTTAAATTTCAAGGGCAAGACATACCTCTGATTGTAACTTCAACCAATAGGGGGGTTCCTATGAGAACAGACGTTACTACCAATTACTTTACTCAACTTGGTAATACTTTCAATTACAATTTTGGGGTGAATGCCAACATTCCTATCTTCAGCAGATATGCTAATAGAACTAATGTTACAAGAGCAAAAATTCAGAAGGAAAATGCTAACTTAAACGCTCAACAAGCCCGTTTGACTCTAAGACAGAATATTGAAACGGCTTATACAAATTTAACCAATGCCGCTAAAAGATACGATGCTTTCTTAATACAAGTTTCAGCCTTAGAAGAATCATTTAGGGCGGCGGAAAGCCGTTTCAATGCAGGAGCAATTGATTTTGTGAGTTATAGTTTGCAAAAAACGAACCTCGACAAGGCAAAAGGAAACTTAGTTGCCGCAAAATATGACTTTATTTTTAGGACAAAAATTTTAGACTTTTATCAAAATAAACCGCTTACGTTTTGATTCAATGATTGAATGATAGAGTGATTGAATGATTAAATACTGGACTTTACCAAATTTTAAATCTTTGATTATTTCTTTTTAGTGGTTCTTTGTAATACTCTATCATTCAATCATTCTATCACTCAATCATTAAAAAAACTATGGCAAAGAAATCTTCAAATAAAATCTGGTGGATACTCGGGGGCGTGGTTGTCCTTTTGGGCGGTGGCTTAGCGATTGCCAAACAGCAAGGACTCATTGGCAAAGAACCCTCTACGGAAGTAGAATTTACAAAAGCCAAGAAGGCAGACATCATCGAAAGAGTATCGGCTTCTGGGAAAATTCAACCCGAAATTGAAGTAAAACTTTCGCCAGATGTGTCGGGTGAAATTGTGGGTTTGTACGTAAATGAGGGCGATTCTGTGCGTGCGGGACAGCTTTTATTGAAGATTAGACCTGATAATTATGAGTCGTTACTCTCACGTGCAGAGGCACAAGTAAACTCATCAAAAGCATCCGTTGAGCAAGCTAAATCTGGACAATCACAGTCGGAATCTCGTTTGTTGAAAGCTAAAATTGATTATGATCGTAATAAAAGATTGCACGATGACAAAGTGATTTCAGATGCTGATTTTGACCAGTTTAATTCACAATATTTGGTAGCAAAACAAGACGTGGAATCTGCAAAAGCCAATGTGCAAGCCGCTGTTTTCAATGTTAAAAGTACGGAAGCGGCTTTGAAAGAAGCAAGAGCTAACTTAACGAAAACAACTATTTATGCACCCCAAAGCGGAACAGTTTCAAAACTGAATGTGGAGTTAGGCGAACGTGTGGTAGGAACATCACAAATGGCTGGTACTGAATTACTTAGAATTGCCAATTTGAATAAAATGGAGGTTCGAGTTAACGTAAATGAGAATGATATTACCCGTGTTTCCATGAGTGATACCGTAATTATTGACGTGGATTCATACAGTGCTTCGGGAAGAAAATTTAAGGGAATTGTGTATGAAATTGCGAGTTCAGCCAATGGCTTAGGGGGTACTTCCGCCGCTGCCGCAGTTTCGAGTGATGCCGTGACAGAATTTGAGGTAAAAATCAGAATTTTGCGTTCTTCTTATTCAGATTTGATTGTTGGCAAACGTTCATATCCATTAAAACCTGGCATGACGGCTTCCGTAGAAATCATTACCAATCGCAAGATGGGCGTTTTATCAGTTCCTTTGGCAACCGTTACCACTCGTGACCCAACGATGAAACCAGAAGGCGACAAAAAAGAAGGCGAAGAAGATAACAATCAAGAACCCGAAAAGGTTATAAAGAAAGACAAAATTAAGGAAGTTGTTTTCGTGATGGATAAAGACAGTAAGGCGAAATTAAGAGAAGTAAAAACGGGTATTTCTGATTTTGAAAATATCGAAATTTTGTCGGGATTGAAAGAAGGTGAAACCATTATTTCGGGACCATACATTACGGTTTCTAAGAAATTAAAAGAAGGAGAGTTGGTGATGAAGAAGAAGGTTGAAGAGAAAAAGAAGTAAGAATATACTTGAAAACAATAAATTTAGTTTGGTTTAGGGTTTATGAAAAAGCCGTCTCAGAGTATCTGGGGACGGCTTTTTTGTCTAATTTATGTTTGGATTTTGTCTCGTACCTTTAACGTTTATTACTTCAATTATTTCTTCATTAACCCGAT
>JAYUIP010000318.1:0-7378 GCA_043765945.1 Arcicella sp. | reverse complement strand
TTCTCAACAGTATTTAGTAGGATTATTTAAAATGATTGTTTGTTTATGGATTATGTATGGAATTGGGTTTAGTATTGTGGGCGTTAAAAATGCGATATTTTTTGCTATTCTCTGTGGAATGTTAGAAATTATTCCCTTTGTTGGAAACATTACTGGAACAACATTAGCCGTTTTTGTTACCGCCTTGGAAGGTGGAAATTCTTCAACAATTATTGGGATTATTATTACCTACGGAATCGTTCAATTCATTCAAGGGTGGGTTTTAGAGCCATTTATTTTAGGTTCTCAAGTCAAAATAAATCCACTTTTTACTATTTTGGCTTTGATTTTGGGCGAATTACTTTGGGGTATTCCAGGCATTATTTTGGCAATTCCAATTACCGCCATAATCAAAATAATTTGCGATAACATTGAATCATTAAAGCCTTATGGTTTTCTGATTGGAGAGATTGAGGAGAGGAAAAAAGAGCGAAATATCATTGATAAGATGAAAAAAATGTTTTGATTTTACATGGCTAATTTCACGTACATAAGGACGGCAATGCTCGAAGCGATGCCGTCCTCTTTTTATAACATTAAAAAATAAACTAAAATATTTTCAAACCTGCATAGGGGAAAACTCCTTCTCGATTCACTTAGTCTTTGAAAGCCAAAATCAATGAGACTAAATCAAGAAATAATTTTAAAATACTTAAACAATCAATGTTCAGAAGGTGAACAGATTTTGGTGGAAGCATGGTATAAATCTTTCGAGCATAATTCCGATGGTATTAGTGATTTATCGGATAGTGAACGTGAGGAATTAATTCAGCGAGTTCGCCAGAATATTGCTCAAAAAATTAAACCTGTGCAAATCTATTCGCCTCAACGTTGGGTTTGGTATGCTTCGGGAATGGCGGCTATATTGTTGATTATGATTGGTTTATCCTTTTATTTTATTCCAAAAACTAACAATAATCTTGCTCGCATAAAATCCAATATTCCTTTATCAGATTGGGCTAAATATGAAAATTCTTCGGCAAAAATTTTAAAAATCTCACTTCCAGATGGTTCAATGGTTTGGCTTCAACCCAAAACGCAATTATCTTATAATCAGTCAGATAGAGTTTATCGTCAAGTAAATCTAAAAGGAGAAGCGTTTTTTGAGGTAAAGCGTGATGAAGCTCGTCCGTTTTTGATTTATTCTGGAAAAATGACGACCAAGGTTTTGGGTACAAGTTTCAATGTAAAAGCGTATCCCGAAACGGAACAATTTGAAGTGTCAGTCGTAACGGGTAAAGTTTCAGTAATGAATGAATCAGAAAAGGAAGTTTTTGTTACCCCAAAACAGCAAGTTGTTTTAGAAAACAAATCTGATATACTAACGATTAACGAATTACCAAAAAACAAAACGTTCTATTGGGAATTAGCATCCTTGACTTTTGATGATACTTTAATGCAAGAAGTTGTAAGTAATATCGAAAACAATTTCAGTGTAAAGATTAATATAAGTCCTGCCTTAAAAACCTGCCGTTTGAGCGGAAATTTTAATCAAGAACATCTTTCAACAATTCTCGAAATTATCTGCAAATCCATTGATGCTGAGTATGTTATGGATGGACAGGAGGTTTATTTGCGAGGCGAAGGATGTGAAATCAATTAACAGCTATCAATTAACAATTTTTGAGAACGATTATCAGTAAAAATCCATAAGATAATCGTAAATATTTTGCCAATTATTCATGGCATGACTAAGGGGGATGCCCAATCTCATGCCATGAATTTATACCAAACCAAAATTAACCATTACAAATAAACAAAATTCCAAATGAAACAATCTTTATTCTCAAAGCAGATCATGCTTCAAATCATGAAAATCACTCTCACACAATGTTTTCTGTTTGTCCTTTGCTCGGTGATGGCATTCGCCAGACCGACAAAGGCACAACAGATTTTGAACCGTGAAGTATCGGTAAAAATGATAAATGTGAGTTTAAAAGCGGTTTTGCAAGAAATCGAAAAGCAAACGAATGTGCATTTTGTGTATAGCAATAATGCCGTGAAAACCAACGCAAATGTTAGTTTACAAACGTCTAATGAGCCATTAACAACGGTTTTGCCAAAGTTATTATCCCCAAATCTACTTCGATTTGAAGTGGTGGAAGAGCAAATAATTTTGAAGAAAATCAAAGAACAATCTTCCGTTATTTCGGATGAGAAACAAGGTGTTTCTGTGATTGTGGAGGACAAAGTTTCTGGAAAAGTAACTGCCGACAAAGGTGAGGTTTTGCCAGGCGTTAGTGTTTTGGTGAAAGGTTCGTCGAAAGGAACAGTTACTAACAATGACGGAGATTTCAATATCGTTGCCAAAGTTGGAGATGTATTGACTTTCTCTTTCGTAGGCTTTGAAAAGCAAGAGGTTAGCATCACTGATGTTAACCAAATTTTGAAAGTTATGATGAAAGAAGACGTTTCACAGTTGGGTGAGGTCGTTGTGATTGGTTCACGCTCAACCGTTGCTCGTACAAACGTGGAACGCCCCGTGCCTGTGGATGTTATCTCGGCAAAAGATTTGCAATCAACGGGTCAAACTGAATTAGGACAACAAGTTCAATTCATGTCACCATCATTCAATTCAGCAAAGAATGGAATTAACGGGGTTGCCAATTATGCTGATCCAGCATCATTAAAAGGACTTTCGCCCGATCAGATGTTAGTTTTGATTGATGGAAAACGTCGTCATCAATTTGCGGCTTTGAATAGTAACGTGACGGTTGGAAAAGGAACGGTTGTAACAGATATGAACTCAATTCCTTCGTTGGCTTTGGAAAGAATGGAAATCCTGCGTGATGGTGCAGCGGCTCAATACGGTTCGGATGCCATTGCGGGTATTGCCAACATGGTTTTGAAGAAATCGGTTAATAATGGAACGGCTTTAATTCAATACGGCATGACTTCAAAAGGTGATGGCGGAGGTTATACGGTAGGACTAAATTATGGTTTTTCATTAGGTAAAAAAGCCTCATTAAACATCACAGGAAGCTATCAGGACGTAAAAGGCACTGACCGTTCAGACCCATACAACCCACAACCAGCGGGTGCAGGTGGTGCATACACAGGAATTTATACCAACGTTGCCGCAACCGACCAGGCTTTATTAAAATCAAGAGCATTTTGGGGCGATGGCACTTATGGCTCATTTCGTCCAACCACTTATGGTAGTAACGCCATGAAATCTGGACAAATTTTCTATAACCTTGATGTGCCTTTGGGCAAAGAATGGTCACTTTATTCTTTCGGTGGATTTTCAAATAAAGACGTATTTGCTCAGGCATTTTTGCGTACAGCCTTGCCAACGGGCGGAACAACCAACCCAGATTTATATCCAGACGGATACGTGCCACAATTGCCTGGAACAGCCGTTGATGTGTCGTATTTAGTGGGCTTAAAACGCAAAACTTCAACGGGATGGAACTGGGATTTTAGTTCAGGATATGGTAAAAATTACCTTGACCAATTTGCTAAAAATAGCTCAAATGCCTCATTAGGATCAGCTTCTCCAAAAGATTTTTATATTGGTAGAATCGGTTTCGGACAAAGTTTATCAGAAATTAACTTATCAAAAACAACTTTGGGATTATTCGGAACGAAGTCATTTAACTTGGCTTTGGGTGCTCAATATCGTGTAGATAATTTCACTTTGACACCTGGTGATGAGGCTTCATATCAAGTTGGACCTTTGTCAGCTACAAGAAATAAAACCCCAGGTTCGCAAGGACGAGTAGGAATTGATAAAGCTGATATTACGGATAAAACTCGGTCAAATATTGGTTTGTATGTGGATATCGAAAGTGATATTTCAAATAAATTATTAGTGGCAGGTGCTTTGCGTTATGAAAATTACAGTGATTTTGGTAGCAATATTTCAGGAAAATTAGCTTCTCGTTTAAAATTAACGGAAGATTTAGCCATCAGAGGTTCGATTAATAAAGGTTTCAGAGCTCCATTATTGCAACAAATTGCTAATGCCGCAACTACTTCAACGGTTCAAAATGGGGTAATTAGAAGCACGAAGCAATTACCTTCTGACGACCCACGTTTGGCAAAAATTGGTATTGAAGACCCAAAAGCGGAAACTTCTTGGAACTATAATGTTGGATTCACGGCAAAGGCAGGAGCAAATTTCTTATTTACCGTTGATGCTTACCAAATTGATATTACCGACAGAATCATTGTTACTGAAAACCTCAATGTGGCTAATATTGCGGCTTTAAAAAACAATTTTACAGGTTTTCAAGAGGTGACTTTCTTTACCAACGCCATCAACACTGGCACAAAAGGAGTTGATATTGTGGCTTCTTACAAAAAGGCATTAGGCACAAAAAGTAAGATTACGGCAAGTGTGGCTTTAACAGTGAATAAAACCCAAATTACGGCTGTAAAAGCAACTCCTGCGGCTCTACAATTAGACACAAAAGCAACGGTTTTGTTGATTGATACCGTCAGTAGAGCCTTAATCGAAACGAGTCAGCCAAATACAAAGGTCTTAGTATCAGTGGCTTATCAAATTGGGAAATTGACTTTAAACCTACGTAGTTCATATTTTGGACAAACCACGGCTTGGGAAAAATTAGCAAGACCCGTAACTGGAACAAGCAATTTGCATCAAAGTCAAACCTTCGGAGGAAAGAATTTATTGGATGCTTCGGTGGTTTACAACCTAAATAAATTCTTATCAATAACGGTTGGAGGTAACAATATCACGGATGTTTATCCTGACAAAGTTTTCAGCAATTATTTATCTTACGCCAACGGTCAAGTACCCTATTCAAGAAACGTAAATCAATTTGGGTTTAACGGTTCGTATTACTACGGAAACTTGATGATTAAGTTCTAAGAAAAATAATGGAACGCAGATGACGCAGAATAAGATTATGGAACGCAGATGACGCAGATGCCTTCGGCAACGCAGATTAACGCAGATTTAAAAAAGTGCAAATGAAAATACAATTCAGATAAAAAATCCTTTTAAATCTGTGTTGCTGAAAGCATCTGCGTCGTCTGCGTTCCAACTTAACCACCACATGACTAATCTTGTTCTTCTTTTTGTCTGTTTGCTGTTGGGGGTGGTTCTCCAACGGTTAAACGGCTTTCCGAAAGATACTCATCTGGCGTTGAATGCCATCATTATTTATGTATGTTTGCCCGCTTTGACTTTGCTTTATACCACTGAAATTCGTTTCGAGCGTAGTCAAATATTACCAATTCTGATGCCCTATATTTTATTTGGAGTTGCTTTTGTTTTCTTTAAAATCATAGCTCCGTTCGCTCAATTCGACCGTTCCACTACTGGAGCTTTGACTCTGACGGCAGGAATTAGTAGTATTTCTTTCGTAGGGTTTCCGATTTTTGAATTATTATTTGGTAAAGAAGGCTTGCAAATGGGCGTGTTGATGAGCCAAGCAGGGTCATTCGTAGTGTGTGGAACGTTAGGAATTTTTACGGCTTCTTATTATTCCGCTTCGGAAGTATCGGCTCGAAAAATTATGAAAGATATTTTCCAATTTCCACCCTTTGTTGCGTTTTGTATTGCCGTTTTTTTAAATATTTTAGACTTTCATTTTCCAGTAATCGCCAACGATGTTTTACAAAAAATTGGGAGTCCGTTTACCATTTTAGCGTTAATCTCCATTGGCTTACAAATCAGTTTTAGAAAAGAAGATTTACAGGTAAAACCATTGTTATACGGTCTTTTTTACAAATTACTAATTGCTCCTTTGCTTATATTTATGCTGTATTTTCTCATACTTGGAGAACATACTTTCTTGGGAAAAATATCCGTAGTTGGTGCTGCCTTGGGTTCAATGAATACCGCCACAATCATTGCAATCAATTACGGATTAAACCCTAAATTAGCATCTCAAATGGTCAGTATCAGCATTCCACTTTCTTTTTTGAATGTTGGGGTATGGGGATTGGTTATTAGTTATTGGTAAATTGGTTATCGGTTAATAAGCTAAAACCAATGACAAATCACAATTAAAAAGAGTTATGAGAATATTTAAAAATCTTACCTTCTGGGTGCTAACTGCCATCACGGTGGGTGTTTTATTGGGACATTTTTATCCTTCAATTGTCCTGCAACCCATCTTAGAAAAACCGATAAAATTTAGTCTGTATTTTTCAGAATTTGAGATAAAAACTACCCTCAGCGAGTTTCTGAGTAGTATTTTTATCAGTATCGTAAAGTTGTTCATTTGCCCAATTATTTTCCTGACCATCACCTTGGGAATAATTTCAATGGGTGATTTAAAGAAGGTTGGTAAGGTCGGAGCGAAGGCATTGATTTACTTTGAAGTCGTCACAACGGTTGCCCTTTTCATTGGCGTAATCGTTGCCAACGTTATTCGTCCAGGTGATGGTGTGGTAACTTCTGAAATTAAAGGCGGTGATATTTCAAAATACACTAAATCTGCCGAAACGGGTTTCAGTTTCATGAAATTCTTTTGGGATAATGCCACTCTGCAAGTTTTATTGTTGGCAATTGTTATGGGCGTTATTTTGAGTAATTATTCAGGCAGACAAAAGATTGTAGATTTCTTAGCCCCAATTTCCAGAAAAATCTTCTGGGCATTGCACAAAGTGATGTATTTAGCACCCATCGGAGCATTTGGTGGAATGGCATTCACGATTGCAAAATACGGAATTAATACACTTTTGCCTTTGGGAAAATTGATGGTAACGGTTTACTGTACGATGGCAATATTCATCTTCGTAGTGCTTTATTTCATATTAAGAACCTACAAAATCAACCTTTGGAAATTCTTAAAATATATCCGAGAAGAGCTATTAATCGTTTTGGGAACATCATCGTCCGAGGCGGCTTTGCCATCCTTAATGGAAAAATTGGAAAAGATGGGTTGTTCAAAATCAGTGGTTGGATTGGTGGTTCCTGCGGGATATTCTTTCAACTTAGATGGCACCACGATTTATCTTTCCATGGCAATCATTTTCTTAGCCCAAGTCTTCAATATCCATTTAGATTTACAACAAATTCTGACAATCATCGGAATCTTGATGGTAACGTCAAAAGGGGCAGCGGGCGTAACTGGTAGCGGTTTTATCGTTTTAGCCTCTACTTTGACGGCAATAAAAGTAATCCCAGTGGAAGGCTTGGCTTTGCTTTTGGGCGTGGATAGATTCATGTCGGAAGCAAGAGCAATTACGAACTTTATTGGCAATGGAGTTGCCACGGTTTGGTTGGCAAATAATGAAGGGGAATTTGATAGAGATAAAATGAATGCGGCATTTGGGGATTAAGGATTTGTAGGGGCAAATGCTATTCCAATGCTGTCAACTTATGGAATTTGTCCGATTAACGCTGGCAGGGTTTTGAACC
>JAYUIP010000317.1:0-2616 GCA_043765945.1 Arcicella sp. | reverse complement strand
ACGCCATCGTAGATTTCTCCTTCTTCTGGAATCATCACAATACCTTTTACCATTGAAACGGCTTTATCCATTGACTCTTTATTGGCAGAGAAAATTGAGACATAACCACCATCTGGTTTTTCTTCAATCGTAACCGTTGCACCTGATTGTTTTTGAATATCTTGAACAACTTTTCCACCAGGTCCGATTACCGCTCCGATTTGCTCTTTCATAATCTTGATTACAACAGCCCGTGGAGTTTGTGGTTTCAAATCAGCTCTTGGTGAAGAAATTGCTTCCTTCATTTTACCCAAAATATGTAAACGTCCTTGTTTTGCTTGATTTAATGCTTCCACCAAAACATCATACGAAAGTCCATCTACTTTAATATCCATTTGGCAAGCCGTGATACCTTTTTCAGTACCCGTTACCTTAAAATCCATATCCCCCAAATGATCTTCATCTCCTAAGATATCCGAAAGGACGGCATATTTACCCGTTTTTGGGTCAGAAATTAAACCCATCGCAATGCCAGAAACGGGTGCTGTGATTTTAATACCTGCATCCATCAAAGCCAAAGTTCCTGCACAAACCGTTGCCATTGAAGACGAACCATTTGATTCAAGAATATCAGACACGATGCGGATTGTGTAAGGGTTATCAACATCAGCGGGTAATACTTTTTTCAACGCACGCATTGCCAAATTACCATGCCCAACTTCACGACGACCAGGACCTCGGTTTGGTTTTACTTCACCCGTTGAAAATCCTGGGAAATTATAATGCAACATGAAACGATTATATCCAGAAACCATCGCTGAATCAATCATTTGCTCATCCATTTTCGTACCTAATGTTACGGTAGTCAATGATTGAGTTTCGCCACGAGTAAATACGGCTGAACCGTGTGGTGAAGGCAAATAATCAATTTCGCAAGTTATTTGACGAATTTCATCCAATTTACGACCATCCAAACGGAAACGTTCGGTAATGACCATTTGGCGGACTGCTTCTTTCTCAATATCATGGAAATAAGTTTTCGCCAAAGATTTATTTACGGTTGAATCTTCTGGTAAAGCATCAAAATATTCTGTCTCAACTGCTCTGAATGATTCTCTTCGACCATTTTTACTTGGATTTGCTAATTTTGCAACGGCGTAAAATTTGTCGAAATAATTTTCAGTTAAGAATTTTCTCAGTTCTTCATCGTGTGTTTCATGACTGTAAATACGCTTTTCTGTTTTCCCAGCTTCAATTGTTAACTCGACCAAAGCCGCACATTGAATTTTGATAGCTTCGTGTGCCAATCTCAATGCTGTTAGCATATCCTCTTCAGAACATTCCATCATTTCACCTTCCACCATCAAAATATCGTTGGCATTCGCTGCCACCAATAATTCCATCTCAGCATTGGCAATTTGAGCAACGGTTGGATTAACGATAAATTGACCGTTGATTTTTGCAACACGAACCTCAGAAATTGGTCCGTTGAAAGGAATATCTGAAACCGCCAAACAAGCCGCTGCCGCTAATCCTGCAAAGGCATCGGGAGAAATTGTTTCATCCGATGAAATCATCGTGATTGCCACTTGTGTATCTGCGTGATAATCAGATGGAAAAGTTGGACGTAAAGCTCTGTCGACCAAGCGACTAACCAATATTTCGTAATCTGAAAGTCTTGCCTCACGACGCAAGAAACCGCCTGGAATTTTACCTGCCGAAGCAAATTTTTCTTGATAATCAACTGATAATGGAAGGAAATCTACTCCTTCTTTGGCATAAGTGCTTGACACTACCGTAGCCAACAACATCATGTTTCCGCTTCTCACAACCACAGAACCATCCGCCTGTTTTGCGAGTTTGCCCGTTTCAATGGAAATTTCTTTACCATCGGGCATTATTATTTTTTTCGTTATTACGTTAAACGACATATTTTTTTTGATTTTACCTTTGATTCATTTTATTTAAAAACAGAACGTTAAAGGCATTTGTTGGAATTGAATCGTAAATTTCTTTCTTGTCAATTATTAATTATCATATTAAAGCGTAGAGAAATTGACAATTAAATATTAACGAATTTCCAGAGAGAGGAAAGAAAAAGTAGGCAATTGAAACAATTGCCTACCAAAAATACTATTTTCTGATGCCGAGTTCGACAATGATAGTACGGTAACGTGAAATTTCAGTTTTGATTAGATAATCCAACAAAGCTCTACGTTTTCCTACCAATTTCAAAAGACCGAAACGAGTCGAGTGATCTTTTTTGTTTTTCTTTAAGTGTTCAGTCAAATGATTGATTCTGAAAGTAAACAAAGCTATTTGCGACTCAGCAGAACCAGTATCGATTTTTGACTTTCCGTGTCCACGAGATTCAAAAATCTCCTGTTTTACATCCGAAGTTAAGTACATCTTCAACCAGTTTAAATTGTAAATAATTATTAAAACGTGCAAAAATACCGTTTTTTCTACGTATTAACAAGTTTCGAGTTTAATTTATTTGAAATCCATTCACCAAAAGCAGTTTTTGATAATTTTTCTTTAAATCGATTGAAATAAACTGCATAAACGTCAGCTTCAAAGAGTCGGGAGTCATTTTGGGCTTTTTTGAGAAAATATAAGCCAATTAAAAAAAGCACC
>JAYUIP010000316.1:0-2617 GCA_043765945.1 Arcicella sp. | reverse complement strand
CCCCAAATATATAACCCAAATGAAAGCCCCTTGGGAATCTCCCCGCAGAGGAGCAAGTTCAACCCGTGCTTTTGGCGATTTTGATGCGGCTTATGGTGGTTGGAATATTGATGGAGAGCCTTATACAACCGCCCCTGGCACAGAATTTCACTGGTTTCGGTCGAGGATGTTGGGCGGACGAACCAATCACTGGGGACGGATTTCACTTCGTTTTGGACCCGACGATTTCAAACGAAAATCTATTGATGGCTTAGGCGATGATTGGCCCATTGGCTACGACGACATCAAGCCCTATTACGATTATATTGATAAAACGATTGGTATTTTCGGCTCAAACGAAGGACTACACAATGAACCAGATGGCATATTTTTACCTCCGCCAAAACAGCGTTTGCACGAATTGATGTTGCAAAAAAATAACAAGAAATTAGGCATTCCAACGATACCTTCGAGGCTTTCAATTCTCACAAAAGCGATTAATAAAGACCGTGGGGCGTGTTTTTATTGTAATCAATGCAGTAGAGCGTGCTTAGCTTATGCCGATTTTTCATCGTCTTCGGTCTTGATGATTCCTGCCATGAAAACTGGAAATTTGACGCTGATTACTTACGCCATGGCTCGTGAAGTTTTGACTGACCCAACAACGGGATTGGCAACGGGTGTTTCATACGTGGACACTGTCACCATGACTGAGAAAGTTGTGAGAGGGAAAACCGTTATTTTGGCAGCAAGTGCGGGCGAAACGGCTCGTTTATTATTGAACTCAAAATCAAGTCGTTTTCCCAATGGATTGGCTAATTCGAGTGGCGTTGTGGGGCGATATATAAATGACTCAACGGGGGCTTCTCGTTCGGCAATAGTGCCTGCCCTTTTTGATAGAAAACGTTATAATGAAGACGGTGTGGGTGGAATGCACGTTTATACGCCTTGGTGGTTGGATAATAAAAAATTGGATTTCCCACGGGGTTATCACATTGAATATGGTGGTGGAATGGGAATGCCAGCCTATGGTTTTGGGTGGGGCATTGAAGGAATTAATGAAAAATATCCAACTCGTGACGGCATCAAAAAGGCTGCTGGGGGATATGGAGCCACCTTAAAGGAAGATTACCGACGTTTTTACGGAGCGTATATCGGCATGGCAGGTCGTGGCGAACCCGTGCCTGATTATAATAATTACTGCGAAATTGACCCGAACGTGGTTGATAAATTTGGTATCCCTGTACTGAGGTTTAATTATAAATGGTCGGATTATGAAATCAAGCAAGCCAAGCACATGCAGGATACTTTCGAGCAGATTATTCATGAAATGGGCGGTGAAGCCTTAGGAAAAAAGCCCGATGCGAAAACAAATTATGGCTTGGCTGAACCTGGTAAAATTATCCATGAAGTTGGCACCGCCCGCATGGGAAATGACCCTAAAAAGTCAGTTTTAAATAGTAATTGCCAAGCTCATGATGTGAAGAATTTATTTGTGGCAGATGCCGCTCCGTTTGTTTCTCAGGGAGATAAAAACGCTACGTGGACGATTCTTGCATTGTCGGCTCGTACTTCAAATTATATTATCGAACAAAAGAAAAAAGGTGCTTTATGACCAATAGCACACAGATAACGCAGATACTTCGTAACACAGATTTACACAGATTTTTGAGACTATAAGCAAATTAAAATAATTTTAAATCAATTTTTAATCTGCGAATATCTGCGTTACGAAGTATCTGCGTTATCTGCGTGCCAAAACAATCAGCAACATGAAAAAAAGAGATTTTTTGAAAAATATAGGGCTTTCATCGCTTGGAATGGCGGTGATGAGTACCGATGCTTTGGCGGGTGAAATGTTGGATGGTCCAAAGCCAAAAACCAAAGTAGTAGGCAATATGCCAAAATTGAATTATGGCAGAACCAAAGATGAAGCCGAGCGAGATGTACAAATAATGGCTGAAAAGTTTTTAACTGAACATGAATTAAAAACAATTACTGTTCTTTCAGACATTATTATTCCTGCCGATAAATTCTCTGGAAGTGCCTCACAATCGGGCGTAACGGGTTTTATTGAGTTTATTGTGAAAGATAAACCCGAATTTAAAACGCCCATGCGTGGCGGTTTACGTTGGTTGGATTCAAACTCAATCAAGCGGTTCGGGAAGGATTTTATCTCCATTACCGCAAAACAACAAGTTGAAATTGTGGATGATATTGCTTATCCAAACAAAGCAAAACCTGAATTCTCGCAAGGCGTAAATTTCTTTTCATTGATGCGAAATTTAACCGCTACGGGATTTTATTCTTCTGAAATGGGGCATGAAGACATGGGCTACGTTGGTAATCGTCCGAATAATTGGGAAGGTGTGCCTGATGAGGTTTTGAAGGAGTTTGGGTTGAGTTATTCGTAGGATTTGCAATATTTTCATTATCTTTAACGTCGATAAAACCTATTTTATCGACGTTTTTTTATTTTTAACTACAATGTTATAGAACCTAAAATCATGACCTCTTTGAAAAATATAAGTTTTTTGCCGAATAACAGTGAAATGGGTAAATTAATCCAACAAAAAGATTGGAGTAAAACGCCCCTTGGAAATCCAGAAACCTGGTCACAAAGTCTCAGAACAACGCT
>JAYUIP010000315.1:0-7402 GCA_043765945.1 Arcicella sp. | reverse complement strand
CTGATAATTTCTGTGTTAGTAATACCATTACAAGCGGCTGGGGAAGAACTTTTTTTCAGAGGATATTTGATGCAAGGAATCGGCTGGGGAACAAAAAGTCCTTTAGTTGCCTTAGTAATCACCTCAATAGGTTTTGGACTGCTACATTTAGCAAACCCTGAAATAGAAAAATACGGTCAAGAATTTATTATTACCTATATGATTATGGGATTGTTTTTCGGAATAATTGCTCTGATGGATGATGGCTTAGAATTGGCAATTGGTGTTCATACGACTAACAATATTTATAATGCCGTTTTAGTATCTTTTCCAGGTTCAGCCTTAGAATTGCCTACAGTTTTTAGAATTAAAGAATATGATGCATGGCTGAATTTTGCGATTGGGTCAGTTATGTTTACATTTTTCATCTGGACATGTGCCAAAAAATATGGTTGGACAGATTGGAATAAGATTACAAGAAAAATTACTGACCCAAATCTGACTGATATTTCTGCAAGTGATTTAGTAACAGGTAATTAATTTTGAACATCAATCAAACTTGTGTATTTTTACGATATACCCCAAAAGTAGGCAGTAAACGGTAGGCAGTTAGCAGTAAAATTCATTCGCTGTTTTTTACTGCCAACTTTCAAACTGCCTACTTATTTCATATTAACCAAAACATATTCTTTCTGTGGGCAAGAAAGAAACTTTAATCATGAAAATATTACGAATATTACTCGTTGTTTTGGCAGTTTTAGCTTCTGTCTTTGTTTTTATTAGATTTTATTACACAAAACCTTTTAGTCCATCAACTTCTGAAAAATTTGAGAAAAATGGGTCGGTCGTAACGGTAGATTATTGTCAGCCCTCAAAAAAAGACCGTTTAATCTTTGGAGAAGAGAAAGATAAGGCACTCGTACCCTATGGAAAATGGTGGCGTACTGGAGCAAATGAAGCAACGGTTATTAAGTTTTCAAAAGATGTTATCATCGCTGGAAAACCCTTAAAATCAGGAACTTATACGCTCTTTACAATTCCAGAAAAAGATAATTGGACGATTATTTTCAACGGTGAAGTTGGACAATGGGGACTTGCCTACGATGAAAAGAGAAACGTAATGACTGTTCCAGTACCTTCCATGCAAGTGGAAAGTTCAACGGAGCAATTCAAGATTAGTTTTAACGAAAAACCCGATGGTGGTGATATGATTTTGCATTGGGATACCACGCAGGTGGTGATTCCGATTCGATAAAGGACAAAAGTAAAAAGGAGGGAGGGAGAAAGGCAATTACAGATTGCTTTCCTCCCTTCCTCCTTTTCTGCTTCCTTAAAACCCCGCTCTATCATAAGAGCTTCTTCTACGAGACAATTTCAGTTCTTGTAAAAGTGCTGATTTTACCCTTAAATCAAAAGAATAACTACTTTGTCTTCCATAGTAAGCACTCGCAATGGGTGTCCAGTTGAAGGCAGCTTCCCAACAATGCAAATCCCGATGAATACTAATATTGGTTAAAGAAACTCCTTTGTTCGTGAAATCATATCCAGATTGCAATTTCATATCCCACTTATCAGTTAATTTTAGGCTTCCATTAAAGGTTACAGCACTTACAATCACGGCGGGAGCGAAGCCTAATTTACTCAAATTATATTGATAACTAAATTGAAATTGCCATGGCACCGACCAATCCACGTACTCATTAATGTTCCTATTCACTTGCTTCACTTGCTCTTGCTGAAAGTCATTATTGGGTAAATTAGAATTTTGTGGCAATTGCTTTTTCTGCTTAGCTTGGGCAGGTTGAAAACTTTTTCCAATCGAAAACCCCAAATTAGATAAACTCGGAGCCTGCAATTCATCAATCCTACTTCCCACTAACGACGACCCATCTTGTACATATTTATAAGGGTCGAGCGTTCCATTCATGTTAATATCAAATTTTTTGACTCTGGAAGTGGCTGAAAATGAAATGGGGGCTAACTTAAACTCATTGGCAAAGAAATTATAATTAGTTGATAAAGAGAGATTATCCAACAACGTAATTTTCTCAAATTCTTTTTCGGCAGTATCAGACTTTGCCCTCACTTTGGCTTCAATGGTATTTGAAAGGTTAAAACTTATACCGCCCGATTGACTGCCATAATTGGTTTGGCGTGGGTCGAAAGTAGAGATTCTTCTAAATGTTCCAGTCACTTGTTTGCCTTCAATGGTTCTTACATCTGTACCTTTTGTACTCACCTGCACTTCTTGGTAAAATCCATAAGTTGGGTCGGTAAAATCTGGGGTATAATTAAGACTTACGGAAGGAGTTATTATGTGTCTGATTCCACGTAAACGACCTTTATTGAAGTTGATAGTGCCATATAAACGGGTGTTCATACTGGCAGAAAAATTATACTGATAATCTGGAAAAAATCCTTGTCCTGTGGAGTCAATATTCACTACGCCATTACGTGCCAAAGTGTCGCTTGCATAAGGTTTAAAGTTTTTATCACCAGGTAAAAGAAATCCATACTTAAACTTCCGACGATAAACATTTCCCGAAAGGCTCATGCCCGGCGTGAGGTTAATATATTTTCCCAATTTGATATTTGGAAGTGCCAATGGAATGGAATAAGTCATTCTGAAATTGGCATTTTTAAAAATTTCGGGCAGATTATCAAGGTTGAAAGGAATAACACCATCACGGGCTAAACTGGCAGTTTGATTAGCAACTACTCTTGGGTCAATAATTCTCGGTCTGTTTGGATCAGTATCAAGGGTATCTTTCTGACGATTCACATTATAAGGCAAACTGTTGTAAGCACGATTGTCTAAAGCCACTTGATTTGTTATCCCAAATGAACCATTAAAATCTAAACCTAAACGAAAACCGTCTATAAAACGCTCCGTAAGAGCATTTTTCTTTTTAAATGGTTGAAATTGATTTAATCCAAAAGAGAAATTATTGTTTACGTTTACCGCTTTCGTAATCGTATTTTGGTCTGCCTGTAAGCTCAAACTTGTCCGAATGGTCTGTCCAAAATTTCTTGAATATTGAATAGATGAATTTAAAGCCGTTGAGATATAGCTATCCGAAGTAACGCTGTTAAATTGAGCATTTGAATTACTTTGAACATTTACTGATGCTGAGAAACTTGAATTCCCTCGACTCTGTGGCGAGTGCGACCATTGAATTCCAAAGTCATTACGGCTTTGGCGATCAAATTCTTTACCGTCATTACTATTTCTAAAAGTGACATTAAAAGCCCCTCCATAACGATAACGCTTAATATATTGAGAATTCGCTGTTAATCCGAAACTGCCTTTTGAGTAAATTTCACCCGTTAATTTCAAACCAATATTTTCACTAATGGCAAAATAATATCCACCTTCACGCAAGAAAAAACCACGTCCAAGTGGTTCGTCACCATAAGTCGGCATCACAATCCCCGAAGTCCCATTCTCCTGCGGAGGCTTATACGGAAAGAACCCAAAAGGTAAACCAATGGGCAGAGGAATTTCGTTGAGTTCAAAGCGAAAAGGTCCCGAAACGATTTCCTTTTTACCTACCATCTTAATCCTTGATGCACGGATATTATAATGAGGATGTTCTAAGTTACAGGTCGTATAAATGGCATTTCGGATGTATAAATTATCTTCATTATCTTTCTTTACGCTCGTGCCTTGTACATACGCATCACCTTGTTTCGTAATAAGCCCTTTAATTATTGCCTTTCTGGATTTAAAATTATATTTAATTTCATCGGCATCGTACGGTTCACCACCTTGTTTGAAAACGGGTTTACCTTTGGTCTTATTCGTTGCGGTATCTTTCGTACCTTTGGCGAAGACTTCGTTTTTATCCCAATTCAATTGGATAAAATCGGCTTCGAGAATTACGTCTCCGTAAGTAACTTTTGCCTCGCCATACAGATAAACCACTTGATTTTGAGTGTCCAAAATCGTAGAATCGGTGGCAGAATAGACTACGGTGGTTTGTAAATCGTTATTCTTTTTTAAAGAGTCAGGAACAGCTCTCGCAAGGCTATCAGTTGAGATTGTATCTTTTTTTGTAATATTTGGTACGATACTTTTAGGGTTTGTAATAACCTGTCCGCCCACAATACGCTGTGCCTGAGAAGTATTTACAACAAAAAGCCCTAAAAATAGGCTAATTACGATACTGAATATGTGAAGTGCTTTTTTCAGAAGTCTTAAAATTTTATCTTTGTACCACAAAATTAACCCAATACTTATTCAAGATAACGTACCCAATTAAAAATAATGTTAAAGTTTGTTAAAGGTTTCATGTTAACTACTATAATCTGTGGATTTGGAAGTTTCGCACCGCTTCAAGATTCGAGCAACAGTTCGATTGATATTCCATCGACTTCCGTTAAAACAAAGCTTAAAACCGTTGTTTTGGATGCTGGACACGGAGGCAAAGACCCTGGTTGTCACGGAGCAAACCACAATGAATCGAAAATTGCCTTGAAAATTGTCTTAGCTTTGGGTCAAAAAATATCTGATGAATTCCCTGACGTAAAGGTGATTTACACCCGCAAGAAAGACGTTTATCCAACCCTTGATGAACGTTCTGCCCTTGCCAATCGAAATAAAGCGGATTTGTTCATGTCAATTCATTGTAATTCCCATCCATCTTCCAAATTCGCTGGAACGGAAACCTATACGATGGGGTTACATAAGACGAATGATAATCTAAGCGTTGCAAAGCGTGAAAACTCCGTAATCTTACAAGAAAAGGATTATCAGAAGACCTATAAAGGTTTCAATCCGAATTCCCCTTTGGCACACATTATGATGGCAAACTATCAGAATACTTTCATGATGAACAGTATAAAATTTGCCCAGAAAGTGGAACGTCAATTCAAAAAACAAACCAACAGAACCAGCTATGGTGTGAAACAAGCGGGTTTTTTAGTACTTTGGGAAACAGCCATGCCAAGTGTTTTGATTGAAACTGGATTTTTGACCAATAAAGCTGAAGAAAAATATTTAGCATCCGAAGAAGGAAAAGAAGAAGTTGCCCAAGCCATTTTTAAGGCTTTTAAATTGTATAAAGAAGAAATTGATAATTAGGGATTAGGGAATCAGTTAATGTTCGGGCGGCGTTCCGCTGTTAGTTAGAAATGAAAATGTGATTCCATTTCCAACTAAGTGATTACCATTGTCTAATAACTAATAACTAATAACTAAACATGACTATCTCTAAAGAAACCAAAGTGGGCGTTCTTGCCCTTGTATCATTCGTAACGCTATACTTAGGATTTAACTTCCTGAAAGGGAAGGATTTTTTCTCTTCTCAAAATAAATATATCGTTGTTTATGATAATGTGGAAGGACTGACTTCTGCTAACCAAGTTTCTTTGAGTGGAATGAAAGTTGGGCAAGTGAAAACGGTGGAACTTATTCCAGGCAATAAAGTAAAAGTTACGCTTGTGATTCGTAAAGATTTGCTTTTACCTTCCGATACGAAGGCTTTTTTATCATCTGACGGATTATTAGGGGGGAAATTAATTAGATTGGAGTATGGCAAAAATAGTAAGTTCATTGAAAATGGAGGGAGTCTTTTAGCAGGTCGAGAAACAGGTATTTCTGATTTGATTAAAGAACAGGCTTTGCCATTATTGCATAATTTGGATTCCTTAACACTTTCATTAAGAGTTGTAACTAAAAGTTTTGAAGCAACAGGTTCTTCAGTAAATGGATTAATTAAAAACACTGACAAAACAATAAGTACATTAGCTGGCACAATGGGAACCACCATTGATGAAAATAGAGCAAGTCTTGCAGGAATTACTGCAAATATGAAATCATTATCAGGTAATTTAATTGAAACTGAAAAAAGTTTGAAACCACTCATTGGCAAGTTCAGTTCAATAGCTGATTCACTGAATGCCTTAAAAATTAGTCAAGCCGTAGCCACTACACAGCGTTCGTTGGATGGTTTGCAAAGAATTATGTCGGGTATCGAAGGCGGACAGGGTTCAATGGGTAAACTATTGAAAGATGATTCACTTTATTCAAACATTAATCGTTCGCTGGCTGACTTAGATAAACTCCTGATTGACTTCCGTTTGGCTCCACGTCGTTACGTTAATGTATCAATTTTTGGGGGTAAAAAGGCTGAACCACCGACTGTAAAATAGTTTTTGGATATGTTGTGTAGGTTAAATTAATTTGTTAGCATATTTTATAAGTGTATGATAATTAGGTCAATAAATTTCTTCTGCTTTAACTTCATTTGCAAATTAGACTAATTGCTTATTTATCAGCATTTTCCACAATAACTATTTACTAAAATAATGAAAGCATTAATCGTAGATGATGAACGTTTGGCAAGAAATGAACTGAAACGCTTGCTCGAAAATTTTCCTAAAATCAATATCGTGGGTGAAGCCGCCAATGCTGACGAAGCCGTGGTGTTAATTGACCAACTGCATCCTGACCTCCTTTTCTTAGATATTCAAATGCCAGGAAAAACGGGGTTTGATCTTCTAACCGACCTTGAAGGTTACGTCCCAGAAGTTATTTTTACGACTGCCTACGATGAATATGCCATTAAGGCTTTTGAATTTAATGCCCTTGATTATCTGCTAAAACCCATCGAATTACACCGACTTTCGGAGGCAGTCCAGAAGGTTGAGGAGGAATTTGACCGTCAAAAACAACTAACTGAAACCAATAAAGAAAACACAACGGTTCTTTCAGAAAACGATCAAGTGTTTGTGAAAGATGGTGAGAAGTGTTGGTTTGTAAGATTAGGAAATGTACGTCTATTTGAATCTATGGGCAATTATGTCCGTTTATACTTCGACGACCAAAAGCCCTTGGTTCTCAAATCTTTGAATGCTTTAGAGGATAGATTAGACGCTAAAATCTTCTTCCGTGCCAATCGTAAACACATTATTAACTTAAAATATATCCAGAAAATTGAACCGTGGTTTTCGGGCGGTTTGCAGGTCACGTTAAAAGAAAGTGGTGATAAAATAGAAATCTCACGCCGTCAGGCAATTCGATTTAAAGAGCTGTTGAGTTTGTAGAATTATGAAAACATCAATAATGGCTTTGGCGAACGTCGAAGCCATTTTAGTTTAAAAAATAACAAGCTCAGAAATAGTCCGTAATTTTACGGGAAAATAAGAATTTCATGAAAAAAGTATTTGGCGTATTGATATTATTTATGACTATAATATCTTGTAATTCAGAAAGTAAGGTAGAACAAACAAAGAAATATTTTGATTTAAAAGGCTTAATAGAAAGACAAATCAAAACTTTAAATACCCAAAAACCAACTGTTCAAAAGTCAATTATAATGGCGGATACTTCTGAAAATCAATTAATTAAGACCATTGATTGGGCAAAAGAATTAGAATTATTTATTCAAGCTGATTTGAATAAACCCGCTTTTGTTCAGAG
>JAYUIP010000314.1:0-2619 GCA_043765945.1 Arcicella sp. | reverse complement strand
ATCAACTTCAAATTTATCTTTTAAATGTTTGCAAAGGCTACGAGTCAAAGTGCCAAAATTCAAATCCGTTCCGTGGGTTGTGTGCGTTACTGCAATTGACTCATCTTGATTTCGTCCATCCAACATTAACGGAATCCAAGATTTAATCTTTTCAAAATCATTAGAAAATTCCATTCCTTCAAATAAATGACATCTTTGGAGGGCATCAAAGCGTTTTTTGAGATAATCAACGTCTTCCATTCCCTCCACAAAACTCATGTGAGGTACTCGATTGATAAACTCTTTGGGAGAACCAAAATAACCATGTCCGACCAAATATGCCCAAAATTGTTTTGACTTTTCAAAGGCTTCAATAATTTTAACAGCTTTGGAAATATTAACCGTTCCGTCTTCTTCGAGAGGCGTATAATTTAGTTCGCACAACGCCGAATGTCCCGTTCCCGCATTATTCCAAGCATCCGTACTTTCACCCGCAATGCGGTCGAGACGTTCATAAATATCAATTCTGATATCTGGATTGAGTTCTTTAAGCATTACCCCGAGCGTTGCAGACATTACTCCCGCTCCAATCAAAATTACATCGCAATCTGTTGAGGTGTTTATTTCGTTAATATTCATTTTATACAAATTAAAAAATTAGGTTACTCCAAATCATCTTCCTCCTCCTCTTCTTCACCCTCAAACAACCATTCCAATTGTTCAATATACCAGTAATCTAAGTTGTCTGCCTTCAACATTTTCCTAATTCTATCTTCAAAATGCGAAATTAAGTTATTATCTTTTATCAACTTCATCGCTTTTTTAAAGGCTGTGATTGAGGCATTATAGTTTGAGTCAGCCATTCCTCCAAATTGGTCAGCAATGTCCGTGGCAACTTCAACTCTATGAATCAACAAATCAACTACATCATAAGGAAATAAAGCAATTTTTTCATAATCAGCAATGATTCCTTTAATGGTTGTATTATTTATCATTCCCTTCGGATTGCCGCCCGATGTCCAAAATTGTTTGTAAACTTTATCTTTATATCCTTTCAAAACCACTTGCCGTTCTTCTTCGGTCATCAAGTCTTGATTGTAAAAATCTTTTACTTGGGGAAGTTTATTGTAAAGTTTTAAAATTTCCTGTTTTAATTCTTCCTCGGACATTTCATCGAGGATTTTTTTGAGGTCTGATATTTTTGATTTTGCCATAATTAGTCATATTTCTCTGACAAATTAGGTAATTTTTAGGATAATTAATTGTTTTAATTATCATTGTTTTTATCCAAAAGTTAAACATTGATGTATAAGTTTAATTTAGTACCATAAACCCATCAACAACAAAAATACCCTCAGAAGCAAATCTAAGGGTATTTTATTAATCATTACAGTTTTCATTACTTGAATTCAAGTGGTAAATGCAACTTTGAGAATGGTTGATTACACTATATTTTATCAGCATGGAGAAAGAAATTACTCTCCCCCTTTATCTGATTGGAGTAAGTTTGTCTAACCGCATCGGCGATCCGATTGCCTTCTCGTCCAAAAGTTGTCAAATATGAGTCACTTAACCAGTGAGCAAAGATATACAATCGCAGCGGCGACCCGCATCCATAATGCTTGCTCAAAATCACCCATAAAATCAAATAGCATTAGCTATTGGTAAAGATAAATCTGTCATTAGTAGAGAGCTTAAACGGAACTCTGACCAACAGACATCAAGAAATAGCCAATGAACTCAACGTGAATTTTTACTTTGCAAAACCATATCATTCATGGGAAAGGGGTGCAAATCGCAGCGGCGAACCGTGAAAATACTAACGGATTGATTCGGCAATATTTCCCCAAAGGAAGTTCATTTGAGAATGTTACTCACCAACAAGTAGCCGATGTTCAAAATAAACTTAATAACAGACCAAAAAAATAGGATACTTTTCTCCTAATGAATTTTATAAAATTAATTTCTCAAATAATGAAGTTGCATTTGCGACTTGAATACAGCAGTATTTTAGCAGGTAAAATTACCTTTTACAAATTTATATCCTTAAACAATAGAAAATATTATACCGTTTGTGAGAATAATTATAACATTCACACCTTGCATTCAGATATCAAGCTACAATGTCCGCTAACGAAAAGGGCTTGTGATCAGGTGGGGGGTGATTCCGTGGCTGGTATTCCCACCAGACAACTTACGACAGCTACACAAATAATTGATTATCAGTTAATTATGAATTTTAAAATTCGAGTTTTTGCTTTCGAAAGATGACTGGTCGGGAGATAACGGGACGGAATGGTTCTACCAACCGAGTAAAGACTTTTTATTTTGTAAAATTGGACGGGAAATCCTTTTACCTATACTTTAAGATTTTCAAGGGAATTGTGTCGGTAGTCCTTCTAACTCTATTAATCTTTTCAACAGTTTATCAACCGTAAAAAATACATCAACTTGATTTTCTAATTCAATGCACGTTGATAATTGAATGCTATCTAAGGTTCGTAAACCTTCTATTCCGTATTGTGTTGTTAAGTTTCGAGCTTGCTCAATAATTAAACTATCAGTTGCAACAAAATTGTACTTTGAAAAATCATTTTCAAAAAGCGTTAACGTTTCTCTTGCTTCCGATTCGGTTATTTC
>JAYUIP010000313.1:0-2621 GCA_043765945.1 Arcicella sp. | reverse complement strand
AACATAATGGGCGAAGTGAGTTCTTTGGATTTGAGTTCATCTTGAGCATAACCGTAAAAGGTTAATCCAATAAAAATGAGGGTAAAAATGATTTTTTTCATTGAGATTGTTGGTTTTAGAATTAATTACAATGATAAGCCAAACTTCACCTTGCTTCATAAAATTCTTCAAAATCTAATACTGTAAATGACGTAAGTTCTTTGTCATTCGTATAATCATCAAATAAAGCCTCGGCAGCCATTGTAAGGTGCTTATTTCCTTCTTCCGATTTAATAGATTTTAGCGTTTGTTCAACCACGAAAAACTTTTTATCTAATGGTAGTTTAAATATTTCCTGCATTAATTGTGGTGTTTGCATATCTTTAATTTTATCAATTACTCATAAACAATCCGACTAACGATACTTCTTCCCAACGTTATTTCGTCAGCATATTCCAAATCTCCCCCAATCGGGATTCCTCGGGCAATGGTGGTGATTTTGACATTTAACGGTTTCAATCTTTTCGTTAAATAAAATGCTGTCGTGTCGCCTTCCATCGTTGGGCTTAGCCCTAAAATAATTTCTTTTACTTCCGATTCCGTTCCAATTCTATCAGAAATGCGTTTTAGTAAAGAATCAATCTTCAAATCATTTGGACCGATGCCTTCCAATGGTGAAATTATTCCTCCCAAAACGTGATAAATTCCTCGATATTGCGAGGTATTTTCAATTGCCAAAACGTCACGAGTGTCCTCAACCACACAAATTATGGATTCTTCTCGTTTTGGATTTGTACAAATCTGACACAGTTCATCATCCGAAATATTATGACATTGACGGCAATATTGCGTTTTAGTCCGCATCGCAATCATGGCTTCTGATAATTGAATTGTTTGGCGTTCATCACGTTTTAGTAGATGCAAAGCCATTCTCAAAGCCGTTTTCTTTCCAATACCAGGTAGTTTTGAAATCTCCTCAACGGCATTTTCTATTAGTTTAGATGGATAGTTCAATTTTTTTCGATGTTTGTTTTCGATGTTAGATGCTTATAATTTCAATGTTGGATGTTCGGTTCCCGATGCTTGTAATTCTTGAAAATTAAATCATAGTTTGATATTTTACGAACATCAAACCGAGCGACGGTCGCATCGAATAACAGAAATCGAAATTACATTACACGGGCATCAATTCCTCGGCGGCAAATGTCATTTCGCATCGGCACGAGTTCTTCAAATGTTCCTTTCTTGACGGAACATTTTCCTTTATAATGAATCAAAAGCGTACATTGTTCAGCTTGTTCTGGCGTATGTCCGCACACTTCCATGAGTGAATCTATCACAAAATCGAAAGTATTTATGTCATCATTAAACACCATTAGGTCATTTTGATCAACGTCAATTACTTGATCCATCACCTCTACATCTTCTTCGTATTGTTCAAAAGGTCGCATCTATTTTTGTTGTATAATGTTAGGTTTCTCAAATTTTCAGTAAGATAATACTGATATTTTAGAGATTGTGAAAATTATAAGTCTTTTATGATAACAAATTTAACAAATTTTCTCAATTTTGGTAAAAGGAATACAATTAAGAATTAATAATTAAGAATTGAAAGTTGTTTAGCTTCAATACGTTGAAGTCATTTTGACCGTCTTTATTTTTAATTATTCATTATTAATTTTCAATTATTAATAAAAACTCATGACCACAACCTTAGCTTTTGGAATTTTAGCCGTTTACTTTTTAATGTTAATTGTCGTTGCTCATTATACCTCAAAGGGTGCCGACACCAACACTTTTTTTACTGCCAATAAGCAATCTCCGTGGTGGTTAGTCGCTATTGGTATGATTGGAACGTCTATTTCAGGCGTAACGTTCATTTCTGTTCCTGGGGCAGTTGGCGTGGATAAATTGTCTTATTATCAAATTATTTTGGGCAACTTAGTCGGTTATATCATCATTGCAACGGTGCTTTTACCTTTATATTATCGCCTAAATCTAATCTCTATTTATACGTATTTAGAAAAACGTTTGGGTAAATGGTCATACAAAACGGGTTCTGCCTTTTTTCTCCTTGCTCGAACTTTGGGTTCAGCCGCTCGACTATTTTTAGCCGTTCAAGTACTTCAATTAGCCATATTCGACTCTTGGGGAATTCCATTTTGGGTTTCTTCGTTAGTAACAATTTCTTTAATTTGGGTTTATACTTACCGTGGTGGCGTGAAAACCATTATCGTAACCGACACCTTGCAGACCTTTTTTCTTTTAACCGCTTTGGTTTTAACTATTATCTTGATAGCCAATAAATTAGATTTAGGTTTTGGTGGAATAATCTCAACGATTCAAGAAAGTAACTATTCTCAAATGTTCTTTTTTGATGATTTTTCGTATAAACATCATTTTGCAAAGGACTTCATAGCGGGCATTTTTATCGCCATCGTAATGACGGGTTTAGACCAAGATTTAATGCAAAAAAATCTTACCTGCAAAAACATTGGCGAAGCTCAAAAGAATATGTTTTGGTTTTGTTGCACCTTCGCCGTCACGACCTTAATGTTCGTATGTTTGGGAGCGTTACTGTACATTTACGCCGATAAAATTGGCTTCGAAATCCCTGCCCGAACAGATTTATTATACCCAAA
>JAYUIP010000312.1:0-2621 GCA_043765945.1 Arcicella sp. | reverse complement strand
CAATTTGAAGGTCGTTCTTACATTAAAACTGCCTTTATGGGTTTTGCCTCATTGTTTTTATTGGGATTTGTGATTTATCTGAGTGATAAGTTTTTACTGAGTGATGTAACAATGCAATTTCAAAATAAGGGATACAGTCGTGAGTTGGTTAAACCTACCAAAGAGATGTTTAATCGGGTTTTCGAGATTATTTTGATATATATTTTACCCCCGATTCTGTTGGTAATTACCTATTTTAAATTAAAAGAAAAACAAGTATAACGATGGAATTTAGAGATAATAAAGCGATATACCTCCAAATAGCCGAGTTTATTTGCGAGCGTATCCTACTGAAACAATGGGCGGTGGGCGATAAAATTCCGTCTGTCCGTGAGTTAGCAGTACAGTTAGAAGTCAATCCAAACACCGTGGCAAGAACCGTAGAATTCTTGCAACAGAAAGATATTATTTTTACGAAGAGAGGCATGGGATATTTTGTTTCGGATGAAGCCGTTGAGAAAGTATTGGCTTTTAAAAAGGATGATTTTTTGCAGAACGATTTGCCTTTATTCTTCAAGAATATTCAATTATTAAAAATTGATTTTGAAGAGTTGAAAGGGAGGTTTGAGGAATTTAAGGCAGTCTAATATTTAAACAGAAAACAACATGAAAACATCAAATAAATTAGTAGTTGGTACGGGAATTTGTATCGTTTTAGGAATATTTTCTTACGCTTTTGTAATGCGTGGAGCCTATCAAAAGGCGTTGGCGAATCCCTTGGCAAATGAGTTAAGAATTGATCTAAAAGCCATGAAATATTTGAATCTTAATTACGGTTCAACCATAACTTTCAAGCGTGGCAACAAATATGAAATCGTGATGAACAAGAATGAAAAAGACTCTTTACGGTTTGATTATCAAGGAGATACACTTAATTTGGGTGTAGGAGGCATTAAAAATTTTATAATTTATTTACCAGAATTACCTATAATGACTTTTGCTAAAAATGGTGATATGAGCAATAAAGATGCTGGTGAAATTGTAGTTGATAGCTCTTTTCAATCGGGTGATTTTGTGGTAACGTCACTTAAAAATACCAATGTAGAATTCAAGAAATGCCATTTTGATAAAGTGGATATTCAGAGTAAACAAAAGGCGGAAATTTCTATGGGAAAATGTGATATAAAACTGTTTAATCTTTCCTTACCGAAGAATTCAGCCTTGAATCTTAACTATTCAAATATTGTTTCTAAGAACATATTTTTGGGAGATAGCTGTGAAGTAAATATTATTGGAAATCAATCTGCGTTTTTGAAGTAGCAACCATCCACTCCGCCAACAAAGCCAATGAATGTGCCTCGCAAGTCCAGTTGATATGGAAGATTTTAGAGGAGGATAATTTGTAAAGCAAAGGATTTTCGTAGGCAGTAAGGAGTCCTGCGATGAAGAAAACGCCCCCGAAGTGTCGGTCGCCCCAACCCCCAGAGGGGGAGTCAAAATCGAATTCCGATATGGTAGAGAAAACTCCCCCTCTCGGGGCGGGGGGGACTACAATTTCCAGTAATATTCTATCGTAGATTGTAATATCTTCTTTCTTTAAATAATGCAAAATATCTTTTTCTAATTTCTCACGACAAATTTCTAATTCGGGAATATGAAATTTGTTCATCAATCGCATGACGTGATACATAATCAAGGGCGTTCGGGCGTATTGGTGAGCCACTCTAAAAGGCTGGTCGATGTATTGGTTAGAGAGAATTACTTGCAGAATATATTTTATTGAATCTTGCCCATGTTCGTCTAATTCCAAACCGTAATCCAAGAGGCAATAAATGATATTCGACAATGCACAAGCATCAAATTCAATGTACATATCTTTCCCAAACCAAGTAGAATAGGCTTTTAAATTTCTATATTCTGGAAAGGTATTTTTGATTTGTTGTTTATATAGATTTGAATGAGTTATTAGCTTGTCTTGCAGCCATTTAGCTTCTTCTTGCGAGTGAGGTTTTGTCAAGTAAATCATCGCAGTATCGTCAATATCATCAGGGATTTTGAAGTAATTGAAACGATGAAGAATATTGCCGTGGGCAAAATGTTTTGATGGATTGGTTTGGAAGAAATTGTAGGTATTTAAGCCATCTTTATTTTTAAATAAATGATAACTTTCAGTAGCCTTTTTTGTGATATTTTCTACTAATAATTGAGATTCAGGCGATAAAAACTCTTTAATATTATTGAGTGTAAAAACCGTAATCGCCGTGAAAAAAACATTAGTATCTGGACGATGATACCGCCAAAATTCATTGCTTCGATAAGACTCAAAAATACCCTTGGGGAAGTATTTTCGATTGGCAGTATCTTGTAAATGTACAATTTTTTGTATGAGGTCGTTTATAGTCATGTTTAAGTTGCCACCAAGGCACTAAGGCTCTAAGGAAAAAGGTTTAAAGAAAATAAAACTTGGTGTCCTTGTGCCTTGGTAGCCCCAAAATTCACAAATATTTTATCATTGAATCTTCATCCACGAATTCATTTTCAGTCATTTTTATGCTGTTTCGTTCAACTGCAAAAGTCTCAAACCCTTCTGAAAGGTACAAACTTTTTGCTCTTAGGTTGGTCGCAACTACGGTAAGATAAAT
>JAYUIP010000311.1:0-2622 GCA_043765945.1 Arcicella sp. | reverse complement strand
GCAAGTGCCGTCATGGAAGACCCATTGGCAATTCAGATTGGGTATTTAACTTCAACAACGGTTTTGGGAAGTAATCAATCTATGGCAGTTGCCATCAATGACCCACAAACTTATGCAGCCTTAGTGGGTGGAGGAGTTGGAGCAACAACAACTGATTTACCCTGTTGTGAAGCGGGCGATTTAGTATCATTTATTCGACAGCAACAAGCCTTAGCTGTGGGATATTCTACGGAAATTACAGCCGCTCATAATGCAGGAAACATTACCCCAACTCCTGTTTATCCAACGGGAAATTCAATTGCTGACCAGTTAAAAATTGTTGCCAGATTAGTGGGAGGAGGATTAAAAACGAAGGTATATTTCCTTTCAATCGGTGGTTTTGATACGCACTCGACTCAGGTGGTTTCATCCGATAAAACCACTGGAACTCATGCTACGCTTTTAAGCAGATTATCCGCAGGAATCAAAGCCTTCCAAGACGATTTGCAAGCCCGAGGCGTTGAAGATAAAGTGGCTGGATTTACGTTTTCAGAGTTTGGAAGACGTGCTAATTCCAATTCAAGTGTGGGAACAGACCACGGTGTTGCGGCTCCGATGTTTGTTTTTGGTAGTAGCATAAAACGTCAATCCGTAGGCAGAAACCCTAATATTGGCGGTTATTCAAGTCTTCCAACTGATTTGAACGGAACAGTGGGTAATCAAGATTTAAAAATGCAGATTGATTTTAGAAGAATTTACTGGGATATTCTCACCGATTGGTTTGGAAGAAGTAAAACCGAAGCAGCTTCCTTATTTTTGAATAAATCTTTTGACACCGTTTCTTTATTTACCGATGAAGTTTGTACAATAAAAACAGGGAGTTGGCACGATGAAAAAACGTGGTCTTGCGGGCGAGTGCCTTTCACAACTGAAAACACCCGAATTTGTGCGGGACATACCGTCACACTTAGTGCAAATGCTTCGGTAAAAAATCTGCAAAATTATGGAAATTTAATTATGGGAGCGGGAGTGAATTTGATGGTGAAGGGAATGTGATTATAGTTCAATACAATAAAAATTCCTTAAATATGCCTGAATTAAGCACATTTAAGGAATTTTTAGTTTTTTAACGATTTCTATTAGTTGTGTCAGTCCTCGTAAATTGAATACGTTGCGTTCCTGAATAATTAATAGGAATATTAACAAAAATTCCTCCTCTACCTGCCTTCGCATTACCTTGAACTTTCACTCGTACGTTTGGATTTAGATATATTTGGGCAGTATTTGCCAATATATCAGTCATGGATGCTGCAATAGTGAAAGGTACTAAAGTTGTATCTAATGGAGGCAAACTCACCGTATTACTCATTGAAGTATGTCCCAACAATCTATCATTAAAATATACATCCATTTCCGCTTCTTTTACATTCAAAGCATATTTATTGGGATTATAAAACTTTATATCCGACATCAAAACGTTACTTTTTGTCCCTACTTTCCCTAATCGAAGGTTCTGATACCCTAAATAAGTGGGTTGAATAGGCTTACTACAACTGATTGTAAAAAATATTGAGATAAGAAAGTACCCCAAAATCATTGTTTTAGTCTTCATTTTTTTTGATTTAATACTAAAAGTTTATTTCCTAAAATTATAACGGTAAACTACGTCAAAAACTTATGCCAATAAAACTAAACTCCTAAAAGAACTTTTGTAATTTTAGAAATTATCAAACCAAATACTCTTTTGATTTACCCATGAACAAAAACCTCAAAAACCTTTACCAAATTGCTCAAAAACCTTCTCGGAAAATTATTGGCTTGATGTCGGGAACGTCAATGGATGGACTTGATGTGGCTCTTTGTGAGATTTCGGGTTCGGGAGAAAGTACCGAAGTCAAATTATTGAATTTCGATACCGTTGATTATTCCGAAGAAATTAAAACAGAAATTCGTAAAGTTTTCGCTAAGCAAACCATTGATTTTCAGCACCTTGCCTTATTGAATGAATGGATTGGTGTACTTCATGCCAATATGATTTTGGATTGTTTAAAACGTTGGAATATTTCTGCTGATGAAGTAGATTTAGTAGCCTCGCACGGGCAGACGGTCATGCACGCCCCCAAGATTCTGCATCAACAAGAAAAATTTCCGAATGCCACTTTACAAATTGGTGATGGCGATCATATTGCCGTGAAAACGGGCATCATCACGCTCTCAGATTTCCGACAAAAACACCTTGCCGCAGGTGGAGAAGGAGCTCCATTGGCGGTTTATGGAGATTATTTTATTTTTGGCAAAAAAGGTGAAAACCGAATTATGCTCAACATGGGCGGCATTGCTAATTTCACGTATTTACCCTTAACCATGGATCCAGAAGAGGTTTTTGTGACGGATACAGGAACGGGAAACACGCTGATTGATGCGTTTACAAGACATTATTTTCCAGAAAAAGCCTACGATAAAGATGCTGAAATTGCTCAACAAGGTTCGGTAAATCAATTACTTTTGGATGAATTAAAATCAGACAATTTCTTCAAAACCGCCTTTCCAAAAACAACGGGACCTGAATTATTTAGCATTGATTACGTCAAAAAAGCCCAAACAAAAAGTAATACCGAACATATTTCATTAAATGATTTATTA
>JAYUIP010000310.1:0-2624 GCA_043765945.1 Arcicella sp. | reverse complement strand
CAATTTCTGCTCCCGATGTTCCAATGTTGACGTTGGCAATGCCACAATCTGAGCCATTGATTGATAAAAATTGTTCCGCTTCTCGCATATTCAAGGTAAAAATAGACGACGATAATCCTTGCGGAACATTATTCTGAATCTGAATGGCTTCTTCCAACGTTTTGTATTTCATGATGTATAAAATTGGAGCAAAAGTTTCGTGTTTTACAATCTTGAAACTTGGCTCAACTTCACCAATACAAGGTTTAACGTAACAACCTGATTCAAAGCCTTTTCCTTCCAAAATTTCTTCCTCCACCAACATCGTTCCGCCTTCTTCTTTCACCTCATGGGCAGCTGAAACGTAAGCAATTACTGCCTTTTTATCAATTAACGGTCCCACATGATTTGTTTCATCCAAGGGATTTCCGATGCTTAATTGTCCGTAGGCTTTTACTAATCTTGTTTTCACTTCTTCATACATTGATTCGTGAATAATTACTCTTCTGGTGGAGGTGCAACGCTGTCCCGCCGTGCCGACCGCCCCAAACACTACCGCCACGATGGCAATGTTCAAATCTGCATTTTCGGTAATAATGATGGCATTATTACCCCCTAATTCCAATAAACTTTTTCCCATGCGTGAAGCCACGGCAGCACCCACAACTTTTCCCATCCGAGTTGAACCCGTTGCTGAAATCAAAGGTACTCTTTTATCAGTCGTTAACCATTCGCCCACCTGATAATCCCCTGATATTAAACAAGATACGCCTTCTAAGATTTCGTTTTTTCGTAAAACATCTTGAATAATATTCTGACAAGCTATCCCCGTCAAAGGTGTTTTTTCAGAGGGTTTCCAAACGCATACGTCCCCGCAAACCCAAGCAATCATGGCATTCCACGACCAAACGGCAACGGGAAAATTAAAAGCAGAAATTATCCCCACAATTCCTAAAGAATGATATTGTTCATACATTCGATGCTGTGGGCGTTCGGAGTGCATTGTAAGTCCGTAGAGTTGGCGAGAAAGCCCGACCGCAAAGTCGCAAATATCAATAATTTCTTGCACTTCGCCCAAACCTTCTTGCAGACTTTTACCCATTTCGTAGGAAACTAATTGCCCCAAAGGTTCTTTATTTTGTCGGAATGCCTCGCCCATTTGTCTCACAATTTCACCACGGCGGGGGGCAGGAACATTTTTCCAAGATTTGAAGGCAGTTTTGGCAGTTTCAATAACTTGTTGATAATCATCCAAAGTTGTTTCAGTAACCTTGGCAATCAACTTACCATCAACGGGCGAAAAAGATTCGATGAGTTCAGGATTAACTGAAGCCCAAGAATTTAGTCCTGTACTCGTTCCGTGGTTGACGGCTGATATATTTAATCTTGAAAGGATATTTTGCATAAATTATCGTCCACGAAGATTATGGACATTTTAGATTTTTCTAAGAAAACGAATGGTTCAGAAATTGTTGATGAAATAGTAATTTTCCGAAAGCTATGGCTGATTTTTCATATTTGCAAGTATATGACGTTCGAGCATATACGTTCTTTATACAGCTAAATAGTATTATTCTAAGGCGAAAGAATTTTAGGCTATGCTAAAATTAGGCAACATGGTATTTTTAATGGAAAAATATTTTTTAAGAATTTGTAACAAATATGTATAATCAACTACTAATCAAAAGTAGTTGTCATCCAGAAGCGTTGGAATGACAAGAAAAAAATAATAATTCTGTTGCAACCTTTTCTCCATTTCTGCATCTTATTAAAAACGTCCAACCATTTATCAATCCTAACAACCACTTATCCAGATTTTAACAAATTTTAAGGTATTATGTATTGCATAGTACCTAATAAAACACTTATCTTTGTCATGTAGTAAAAAACTACGCTAACGACTAATAAAAATAAATTATTAAACTCCCAAACAAACGCATCAAACGATGAAAAATTTAACGGTTATTGTAAGTTTATTTTTATGTATTGCCTTGACAAACAACGTTTTAGCGGTGGGATTTCCTCATAATTTGTTGGCAGGCAAGAAAGGGTTGAAGAAGGAAAAAATTTCGAACAATCACGTGCAGAATATTTCTAAAAAAGTAATAATGTTAAAAGATAGTCGTTTAATTTATGTGGGTCAGAAAGTATTAGACTATATGCTCCGACCAAAGAATTAACACATTTTTAGAACACATTATCTATTTAGTTTTGGTTTAAGGATGATTTGTAGCGAGGCTCATTGGGCTTCGCTACATTTGTTTTCGGGAGATAAATTAATAGACCACAGATTTAACAGATTTACACGGATAAAATTTAAAGAAAATCCTGTGTAAATCTGTTAAATCCGTTAAATCCGTGGTCTATTTTATCTGTGATTGATTCGTTCTCTAACAAACGTAATAATTTCCACTTCATTCTTGGCATCAAACCAATGAAATTCATCTTGATTTTTGAACCATGTCATTTGGCGTTTGGCGTATCGACGGGAATTTCTTTTCAGTAATCTAATCATTTCTTCACGGTCGTATTCATCATCGAGATGCTCGTAGATTTCTCGGTATCCTACGGTTTTTAGGGCATAATGTTCTCGGAAATTCATCACTGATTTGGCTTCGGCTTCAAGTCCATTTTCTAACATAATG
>JAYUIP010000309.1:0-2624 GCA_043765945.1 Arcicella sp. | reverse complement strand
AAATGTCACCATTTGGTCCACAAAACATGACACCCGTTTTTGTTTCTGAAAATGTAAAACTGCATGGCATACCGATAAAAATGAAAGAGAAACACTTGAAAATAAATGTGTTTCAAGAAGATAGTCCAGCTTTTACCTGCGTAGGCTTTGGCATGGTAGAAGATTTTTACGAAGAATTATCCAAAGGAAAACCATTTTCAATTTGTTATACCATTGAGATTAATGAGTGGCAAGGGAAAAGGAGTTTTCAGTTGATGTTGAAGGATATAAAGATTTAGAGGATTTGTTTTAGATTAGATAAAAAATAGAGAAATGAAACAAAAAATTATCATTAAAAATTTTGGACCGATTGAAAATGTCGAGATGGAAATCGACGATTTTACCATTTTTATTGGTCCGCAAACCAGTGGAAAAAGTACGATTGCAAAAAGTGTATTTTTCTTTTTGTCATTGAGGGATGATATGATGATTCATTTACAAAAAGATTTCGATAATTATATTTTAAAAAATGAGTTGGATGGTTTTAGGGAAGTTATTAAAACTAAATTTTATGAATATTGGGGGGGAGCAAATACGGGAAGTAATGGAAATTTTGAACTGAAATATTTCTATTCTGAAAAAATTTGGATACAATTAATATATAAGAGACCCTCAGAAGAACTTTTTACATTGAATTTCAGTAAAGATTTTATAAGTCAAATCCTCACAATATCTCATACCTTAAAAATGAGTTCCTCAATGGTACGTACTTTTTCAACATCCAAAGATTTAGCTCAAAAAACTTTGGAAAAAGGCAGAGTATTAATGGAGTTGAATAATCGTTTAAATGAAATTTTTGGCTTTGATGGTGATTTACTATTCATACCCGCAGGAAGGAGTATTTTATCAACATTATCAGAACAAATTCAGAATCTGAATCCACGAAGTTTAGACCCTTTAATGAAAACTTTTATTGATAGAATTAATGCTTCAAAAGGATTTAGAGGGTCTGACGATTTACAACAGTATCATTTCTATGAACATTTAAAAATTGAAGAAAAAGCCATAGACTTATTAAAAACACTATCTGAATCCATTTTAAAAGGCTCTTATTTCTATGATGAATTTGAAGATGGGGGAGACAAAATAAAGATTAGTCATACAGACTATATCAAACTCTTATTCGCCTCCTCTGGACAGCAAGAAGCCGTTTGGATTATTCAGATGATACTTTTATTGATTTTGAACAAACAAAAAGTCTTCATCGTCATCGAAGAACCCGAAGCTCATTTGTTTCCCGAAGCTCAAAAAAATATTATCAATTTGATTACTTTATTGGCTAATGTCAATGATAATCAGGTATTTATCACTACTCATTCGCCCTATTTATTGACTTCGTTGAATAATTTGGTTTATGCGTATCAAGTGGGGCAAAAACATCCCGAAAAGGTTTCAGAAATCGTAGATAAACAACTTTGGCTTAATCCCGAAAAACTGCAAGCGTATTTTGTGGGTGGAAAGGATAACAAAGGCAGAATAAGAAGTATTATCCATCATGAATTACAAATTATTCAAACAGAGGAAATTGACAGTGCTTCCAGTATTAATAATGAAGAATATGACCTACTTTTTGATTTAGAATAATGAAAGACAAAATGCCTGACTGCAATCCATTTGGTAAAAAATGTGAAGAATTTTGCGACAATAGAACAAAAATAGTTTTGAAGGATAAAAAGGGGAAGAGTCAATTTTTGGTCAATAACCCTAATCGCTATAATGTTTGCTGCTTACTGATTGATGGATGTTTGATTGAAAGTCAAGAAGAAGAAAAAACTGACTTTTTACTACTGAAATGCCCTAAAAAAGAAGATGATATGACTTCTATTGCTTATTTCGTAGAACTAAAAGGCTCAAATTTGGTAAAAGCCGTGCGACAAATCAATAATTCCTTGAATATACTTTTACCTAAATTGGAAGAATACTCAATTATTAATGGGAGAATTGTTACGACAAGGGTTGATAAAATTGACCTTGGGCATACAGATTATAGGGCTTTGATGAAAAGACTAAAAAAGCTAAACGGAACACTTGAACAAAAGAGTATCCAGATGGAAGAAAACATATAAATAGTTCTTGAAAGAATTAAAGAAAATGATACTAAGAACAGAAAATTTAGTTAAAAAATACGGACAACGCATTGTTAATGACAACGTTAGTTATCAAGTGGCACAGGGCGAAATTGTGGGGCTTTTAGGTCCAAATGGTGCTGGAAAAACTACTTCTTTCTACATGGCTACGGGCTTGGTGAAACCCAATTCGGGCAAAGTTTATTTGGATGATTTGGACGTTACGGATTTACCCATGTATAAGCGTGCGAGACTCGGCATTGGCTATTTGGCTCAGGAGGCATCTGTTTTTAGAGCCTTGACGGTTGAGGAAAATATTTTGGCGGTTTTGGAAATGACCAAACTACCAAAACAGGAGCAAAGGGAACAAACGGAACAGCTTTTAGAGGAATTTTCATTGACCCACGTTCGTAAAAATTTGGGACAAGTTTTATCGGGCGGAGAACGCCGTAGAACAGAAATCGCCCGTGCCTTGGCGGTGGACCCAAAATTTATTCTCTTGGATGAACCCTTTGCGGG
>JAYUIP010000308.1:0-2633 GCA_043765945.1 Arcicella sp. | reverse complement strand
ATCAAACTGTTAAAACCCTTAAAAGCAATGTTAAAAGAATTTAAAACGTTTATCGCACAGGGCAACGTCCTTGATTTGGCTATCGGTGTAATCATCGCTGGTGCATTCGGAAAAATTACAAGTTCATTAGTTGATGATATTATTATGCCAGTTGTTGGTATAGCTCTTGGTGGTGTTGATTTCTCGACATTAGCTGTTAAAGTTGGTGAAGCCCAAATAAAATATGGCAATTTCATTCAAGTAGTAATCAATTTCTTAATTATTGCTTGGGTAGTTTTCATGGTTATTAAAGCAGCAACAAGAGCTGGCTTAACAGGTCCAAAACCTGAGTAATATATTGCAAGTAATTCATTATCAGTTAATTAATTGGTAAATAGTTTAGCCCAAAGGTTTTCTTTGGGTTTTTTTGTGGGTATTCTGTCTGGGCGACCCCGTCTGAATTTGGATTTGTGGGATTTAAGGATTTTTTGGATTATTCTGTACAATTTTAATCCAAAAAATCCTTAAATCCCACGAATCCAAATTCAGATAATATTGCAAACAAAAATCCCCGCCATTGGCAGGGATTTTATGAATTAACCTTTTCTAAAAATTCACACAAGCTGTGTAAATGTCTTTTTCATCAAAAAATCAGTTTGGGCATCGTCTCCTAATTGAAAAATATGCTCTCCAAATCTTTCAAAACCCCATTTTTGATAAAATTTGATTGCTTTGGGATTATGTTCCCATACGCCTAACCAAAGGCTTTCGTAATTATTTTCAATGGCAACGTCAATACATTTTTGCATTAACATCGTTCCATATTTTTGTCCGTGATAATTTTTACTGATATAAATTCTCTCAATCTCAAAAGACTTTGAATCAGGATTTTCTACTAAATTCAACCTCATTTTTGCATAACCAACTGCTTCATTTTCCAATTCAACCAACAAAAATATTGTCTTCGGAATCTGAATTTCGTCTGAAATTTGCTTTTTATTAAACTTTTCTTGAAGATAATTCCTTAGATTTTCGGGGGTGTTTTGTTCGCTGTACGTTTCAACAAATGTTATCTTTCCGATTTTACAAAGTTGGTCAATGTCATTGATTGTGGCTATTCTTATTTTCATATTTACCTTATTACCTTACAAAAAAACCAATTTCTATTTATAATAAAAAATACTTAATTTGCATTAATTAATGCCAAAATCACATTAAATGGAATTTCGACAATTAGAATATTTCTTGGGCGTTGCTTCTGAACTGCATTTTTCAAGAGCCGCCGATAAATTATTTATTGCTCAACCCGCCTTAAGTCGGCAAATTCAGCAATTAGAAGACAATTTAGGGGTATCACTTTTTGAAAGAAACAAGCGAAATGTAAAACTAACACCTGCGGGTGAATACTTGCGTGAAGAGGCAAAACAAGTGCTTTCTCAATTAGATAATATCAATAAACGAACCCAACAAATTCATAAAGGCGAAAGTGGAGAGATTAGAATTGGGCATCCTGGCTCGGCAATTTACTCCGTAATTCCACCAATATTGACCAGTTTACGAACGCTATTTCCAGAGATAAAAGCAAAATTATCGGAGGTTTTGGAAGATGATTTATTCGGGAATCTCAGAAATCGTCAGATTGACGTAGGCTTTATTCGTGAGCCTTTTGTTGACAAAAATATTACTTCCAAAATGATATTTGAAGAAGTTTTTGCTCTGGTATTACCTGAAAATCACTGGATTACGCCCGAAAATTTTATAAATCTTTCCCAAGTAAAGGATGAATTTTTTATTTTGCCCCCACGATATACAGGTTCAGTATATTACGATCTCATTGTGCGGATGTGTGAACGTGAGGGTTTTTCACCAAACATAGCCCACGAATCTAATTACGGAGCCACAATTTTGCGTTTAGTCGAACACAATTTGGGCATTTCATTGATGCCGATGTCTTATAAATACAGTGCTGCAATGAAAATAAAATTTATTGAATTAGTTAATGTTCCAGAACGAACCCATCTTTCAATGGCTTGGCGGAAGGATGATACAAACCCAGTTTTATTAAATTTTTTGAAAGCGGCTGAATCCGTGGTGTTTGATAACGTGGTATAATCGACAAAACTTATTATCTTTGAGTAAATAATTAAAACCGTCTAAAACATCATGGAAGCAATATATGAGCATCCTCTTCAGGGAAAAATAGAAATTGCCTTAGATAAAATTCGCCCTTATCTGATTGCTGATGGAGGAAATGTGCGTGTTCTTGAAATTACCGATGAGAACACCTTACGTTTAGAATTAGTGGGTGCTTGCGGTTCATGTTCCATGTCGGCAATGACTTTCAAAGGCGGTATTGAGGATACAATCCGTAGAGAAGTGCCTGAGATTTTGAAAGTTGAGGCAAGTAATGTAAATTGAAATGGGATAAGACTAACCACATTTATTTATGGAATTGGATGAAGAAACTCAGTGTCTCAAAATTTGGCTTGAATCTCAACTATTATCATTAGAAATTGAAGTAATGGAATTTCCTCCTAATGAACGAAATGATGAATTTGATTTTTTGATAAAAAAAGTCATAAATTACAGAGATTTACTTAAACGAATCGAAAAAATAAGAGACCAATGAGACAAGAAATATTAGACTTCCGAAA
>JAYUIP010000307.1:0-7444 GCA_043765945.1 Arcicella sp. | reverse complement strand
TATATATTTAGCATAATTTTTGTGAGGTTACATCGTTATACAATCAAATTTAAAAAATACTGACATGAAAAAAGCAATTTTAGGTTTATCGTTATTGGCTTTCGTAGCCTCAACTTCTTTTGCGGGAGACAAAGACAAAGGAAAATGTTGTACTGACAAAGAAAAAACTGCCGCTGCCAAAGGCAATCATAAATGTTGTGCTGATATGGTGAAAGAAGCAAAAGCCGAAGCAAAAACTGCCAAAAAAGCGGTGAAAAAAACGGCTTAATTTTGATGAAGACGGAAGGCTTCCTTCAAAAGGAAGCCTTCCGTAAAATTTTAAATAATCCTGTAAGAATTAAACTCTTGCAGGATTATTTTTTTGAGGGTAATTTTGAAGAAAATTTCAAAACAACAGATGCAACAATACCATACCCTCCTAAAACATATTCTTGATACAGGTACACAAAAGACTGACCGCACAGGCACAGGAACAACCAGCGTTTTTGGCTATCAAATGCGATTCAACTTGAATGACGGTTTTCCTTTGGTAACAACCAAAAAAGTACACCTAAAATCTATCATTCACGAACTGTTGTGGTTTATTAATGGAGATACCAATACCAAATATTTAAAGGATAATGGCGTAGGAATTTGGGATGAATGGGCGGATGAAAATGGCGATTTAGGACCTGTATATGGAAAACAATGGAGAAGTTGGACAACCCCAAATGGAAAAATAATTGACCAATTAAAGGAAGTTATAGAAACCCTCAAAAAAAGTCCTGATTCGAGAAGAATTTTAGTGAGTGCTTGGAATGTTGGAGAGTTGTCAGAAATGGCTCTGATGCCTTGTCATGCCCTCTTTCAGTTTTATGTTGCTGATAATAAACTATCGTGTCAATTATATCAGCGTTCAGCAGATGTATTTTTGGGTGTGCCTTTTAACATTGCTTCGTATGCACTTTTAACAATGATGATTGCCCAAGTTTGCGATTTGGATTTAGGTGATTTCATTTGGACGGGTGGCGATACTCACATTTATTCCAACCATTTTGAGCAAGTGCAAACGCAGTTATCACGGGAACCAAAGGCGTTGCCAATTATGAAAATAAATCCCGAAGTAAAGGATATTTTTAATTTTAAATTTGAGGATTTTGAATTACTAAATTACGAACCTTATCCAGGAATCAAAGCTCCTGTGGCAGTTTAGATTTTAGTTGATTTGCCCACATTTTGTATGCCTCTTTTCGCAAATGAATGCCGTCGATAGAAAGGTTTTTTTTAAGTTTTTTGTGGTCGGAAAGTTGAAGATTCATATCAATAAATTCAACTTTCCGACTTTCGAAATATTCTTTCAGTAGAAAATTTAAAATAAATATTTCTTTGTTAATCTTCTCATTATCAGTAGTATATAAAATTAAATGGGCAATTATTTTTATTTTCTTTTCTGATAATACTTTTATAATTTGTTGATAATTTTTAAAAACTCTTTGTGTTGGGATGCCCGAAAGTAAGTCATTTATTCCTCCATCAATCACCACAATCTTAGGATTGTTTATTAATTGTCCACGTTCAATATTCCAGATAATTTGTTGCGTAATAGCTCCACCAAAGGCATCATTTTTTAAGTCATTTCTATTCAATAACGAACTCCAATTTTCCTGGGCTAAAAGTGAGTCTCCAATCAATAAAATATTAACTTTCGAGGCGGGGAAAATTTGAGCATATATCTTATCTCTTAATTGAAAAACCAAAGTTATCAAGCTGATATTTAGGATGATGGATATTGGTAAGAGGTATTTACGAATCATTGCTTCAGATATTTTACAGAGTAATCTCAAATCCATCTGCATCCAGATAGGCAGGGAATTTAGTCCTAAAATTTTCTAATTCTTTTTTGCTAAGTATTTGATTTGCAATTACTTCTGATTTTTTCTGATAAAATAATTGATTACCTTTAAAATCAATAACGGCAGAATTTCCAGCATATTCTAAACCCATACCATCCTCTCCCACACGATTTACGCCAATGCAATAACTCTGATTTTCTATGGCTCGAGCCCGCAAAAGTATATCCCAAACTTGTGAACGAACGGAGGGCCAATTGGCAACATAAATTAGCAAATCATAATTTAGGAGGGACGATGATTCAATATAAGATTTTTCCTTTCTCCTTTCTCCTTTTTTTCCTTCTTCCTTATAATTTCTCGACCACACTGGAAATCTTAAATCATAACAAATTAGGGGACAAATTCGCCAGCCTTTTAGTTCAACAATCAGTTTTTTTGTTCCTGCTGTAAACGTCTTGTCTTCATCACCCATTCTAAATAAATGCCTTTTGTCATAAGTCTCAAAACTGCCATCGGAACGCATCCAGATTAAACGATTGAAAAACTGGTCTCCTTCTTTAACAATAAAACTGCCCGTAATGACTGCTTGCGTACGTTTTGCTTGTTGCTTCATCCATTTGAACGTGGTAAAATTCATGGGTTCAGCCACTATTTTTGCATTCATGGTAAATCCAGTCGTAAACATTTCGGGCAGAATAATAAGATCAGTAGGCAAAGAAATTTGAGCTATTTTTTCTTCTAAATTTGCCAAATTTGCCGTTGAGTTCTCCCAAAATAAATTGGTTTGAATAATGCTTACAGAAAGGTCTTGCATAATACAGGATGTTTTTATGAAGTAAATTTACTAATTTTAATCTCCTTCAATAAATGTACTAAAATTAAAAACCAATCTTCATGAAAAAAATTCTTGGTATTCTCATTATCAGCATTTTGCTTTCATTTAAGTCTGATGATTATCCGACACTTGAAATAGGTTCAGCCGCTCTTGATTTTTATTTAAAAGGGGTTGATGGCAAAATGTATTCCCTGAAATCATTTAGTAAATCTAAAATTTTGATGATTGTATTCACATGCAATCACTGTCCAACTGCTCAAGCCTATGAAACACGATTAAAGAAAATCACGGCTGATTATAAAGCAAGAGGTGTGCAAGTTGTTGCCATTTCTCCCAACGATGCAAAAGCGGTGAGATTGGACGAAATGGGCTACACAGATTTGGGAGATTCGTATCCAGATATGCAAAATAGAGCCAAAATTGCTGGTTTCAACTTTCCTTATTTGTACGATGGAGATACTGAAATTACGTCAAAAAAATATGGGGCAATTGCTACTCCACACGTTTTTATATTTGACGAAAAACGAATTCTACGCTACACTGGACGGGTTGATGATGTTGAAAAACCATCGGGAACTCCTCAAAATTTAGATACTCGTAACGCACTGGATAATCTTTTGGCAAAACAAAAAGTTGCTGTTGAGAAAACAAAAGTATTTGGATGTTCAGTTAAATGGGCGGATAAAGAAGAATCAACAAAAAAAGAAAAAGCAAGTTGGGCAAAAGAGGAAGTTAATATTGAAAGTATTGATGATGAAGGATTAAAAAATTTGTTAAAGAATGACACCAAAAAATTAAGGTTAATCAATGTGTGGGCAACTTGGTGCGGACCTTGCGTGGCGGAAATGCCAGATTTTTTAAATATCAACCGAATGTATCGTAACCGTGATTTTGAATTTGTGACGATTTGTGCCGATAAACCTGATAAAAAGGATAAGGCTTTGGCAACCTTAAAAAAGCTCCAGGTTTCGAGTAAAAACTATATTTATAATTCGGATGATGTTTATAAATTAATTGAATTGGTTGATCCAAAATGGCAAGGAGCTCTGCCTTATACAATCTTAGTTGAGCCAAATGGTAAAATTGTTTATCAAAAACAAGGAGCCATTAATCCACTGAAAATGAAGACTTTAATTGTAGAACATCCTTTGATTGGAAGGTATTTTTAATAAATGAAAGGTTTAGGTAGAACAGTTTTTCAACTGCGACGCACAGCCCTGTTCAAAATTTGTATTGAACAGGGCTGTGCGTCGCAGTTGCAAATGCTGTACTTAGACAATTGAAATCTCAATTAAACAGGACTGTGCGTCGCAGTTGGACCTGTTTTACTCAAAATTTTACCTTACAAAATACTTCGATAAAGCCTCGTAAACTTTGTGTACGGGCAAACCCATCACCGTAAAATAAGAACCTTCCATTTTCGGAATTCCAACCATTCCAATAAAATCCTGAACGCCATAAGCACCCGCTTTATCAAATGGACGGCAAGTTTTAATGTAATAATCTATCTCAAAATCTGTTAATTCTTTAAAAAAAACTTGTGCAATATCAATAAATGATTCTGTGTTTTCTTGAGTCATCAAGCATACACCCGTAATAACTTGATGTTGTCGTCCTGATAATTTTCTTAACATCTGGCTTGCTTCTATGACATCTTTTGGTTTATTTAGAATTTCATTTTCAATGACCACAATAGTATCAGCCGTTATAACTATCTCATTGTTAAGTTCTTGGCGAAAAGCCTCTGCTTTTTTTCGAGCCAAGTAAGCGGGAACCTCTTGGGCTGGCATAGTTTTCGGGAAATCTTCGTTAGTATCTTTTACCTTTACAGTAAATTCAAATCCAGCATCACGCATTAGTTGTTGTCGTCGAGGTGAGTTTGAAGCTAAAATAAGCGGTTTATTGAGTTGAAGCATATTTTTAATTTTTTATATTGATTGCTTATTGTTGATTATTTGTCGTTGTAATATTGGCGAATTAAGGAATTATCTTTGTTATAATCTGTTGATTATGACCTTTTTAACTTATTGACTTAAAATTATCGACCACATTCACTAATCACTTGTAAAAATGAAATTCACTTTACAAATTTACCCATATTTCAATAAACAAGCGATTAAGATTTTGTTCATCGTTGTTTTTTGTACGTCCACTGGATATACTCAAAATTCCACTGATTCCACCAAGACCAAAGACTCTGTATATGTTCAACCCGTCAGCATGAAATCTGTTAAGGATAGTTTGATGTTTACAAGACTGAGAAAACGATTTTCCAAAAACAAGATTTTGAACGAAATCTATCATGCACTTTTTAGGGATGTTTACAATCAAAATTCATCGGGGCAGGAGGTTACACAAATAGAAGAAAATCCATTTAAAGAATATGAAGGACGAGTAGTTCGGAAGATATACGTAAAAAGAAGACAAGTTTTTGGCGAAAGTATTGTGGACACTGCTCGAATAGCTGAAGGTTTTGATCGTTTTTTGAATTCTTTACATACCAATACCAGGGAAAAAGTTATTCGTAATTCATACCTAATGTTTGAAGTTGGTGACATTATTAGTGCCGACCGTTTGCGAGATAATGAACGTTTGATGCGGAGAAGTTCTATTCTGCATGATGCTCGTATTTTAGTGCTACCCGACCCAAAATACCCAAATTTGGTTGATTTGTTGGTTATAACCCAAGACATTTGGTCGTTGCAACCTGATATTGCTTTCAATAATTTTAAAGATTATTTCATTGGCTTAAATCAAACAAATTTTAGAGGATTAGGACATTCTTGGCGAAATAATTTTTATGTAAACCACAACCAGAAACCTGCCTTAGAATATTTCACTCAATACACCATTCCTTACATTGGGCGAAGTTTCATAACTGGTCAAGCGGAAATGGATTTACGCCGCCAAACCAAACATTTTGCCTTCAGATTATTCCGCCCTTTTCTTACCCCAGAAATGAAATTGGCAGGTAGTTTTGAATTAAGTAACGACAGAAACCTGTTAAATAATTTCCGTGGAAGTGATGGAACTACCTATAAGCTCAACGATACAACTAATTATACTTTTCCAACCAATCGAAATGTTTTTGATTTTTGGTTAGGTTATGCCTTCAAAGTGCCGTTTTTTAATAAGGAATTGAGAGAGAGAACCCGCTTTGTTTTGGGGGTTAGATACGCCGATATTTCATATACAATTCGTCCAGAAGTTACAGTCGATACTAATCAATTTTTCAGAAACCATCGAGATTTTTTAGTAGGTTTAGGCTTCTCAAATCGACAATATAAAAGAGATTTTTTGATTTATGGATTCGGCATTACAGAAGACGTTCCTTATGGGTATTTAGCCACCATCGTGACAGGATACGAAAATTCCGATGCCTACGGACAACGTTATTACACAGGAATAAAACTCGCAAAAGGGCAATACATTGGCAAGGCAGGCTATATTTACGGATTAATTAATGCGGGAGCCTACACCAATGGAACGTCAGGATTGAGTATTGAGTCTAACTATTTCAGCACACTTCATACATTCAGAAGAACAACTCAAGTACGGCATTTTGTTAATTTGCGGTATTCATTAGGACTCAATCGTTACACAGGGGAATTTGTAAATATAAATCGTGAAAATGGTATTTTAGATGCTAATAGTGATAAACTTTTTGGTAGTAAAAAATTAGGAATAGGGTATCAAATTGTCTTTTTTTCGAGGCTAAATTTCTTAGGATTTAGAATTGCCCCATTTTTTCAAACAGACTTTGCTTTTGTAACTCCCAAAAACAAATTTCTCCTTAATCAAATGCCATATACTGGAATTGGTATTGGTATTCGATTAAGAAACGAAAACTTGACATTTAGTACTTTTCAAATAAAATTATCTTATTTTCCCAATGTTCCAGATGTCAGAACATTGAATTTTGCCTTTAATGATACCTATAACCTTCGCCTTAGAGACTTTGATATCTCAGCTCCAGAAATTGTTCCATTTCGATAACAACCATAAGTTCTCTTCAACAAAACTACCGTTTAATAATTATACGTTGTTCAACACAACAAATTATAATTATTGAATGTTTTACGTAAAATACCCAAAAATTAAAAACATCGATCATTTAAAGACGATTACTTAATTAGACGTTATAACTTTGACTACAAGGTTATATGATTAATTTTAATTTATGACCCACTACAATTTATGTCAATTGAAAAAGATATTAAACAGAAAAACTTCAAGAATCCTTACAATAAAGTGACGGTAAATGTAATGTTTACAACAGGTTGGCTTTTGACTAAGAACGCAAAAATTTTAAAACCATATAATCTCACCGAACAGCAATATAATGTTCTCAAAATCCTTCGAGAATGTTACCCCCAAACTGCAAATGTCAATTTTATTCTTGAAGGAATGATTGACAAAATGTCAAATGCTTCCAGATTAGTTGATAAATTAGTATCAAAAGGCTTAGTGAAAAAAGTTAAATCTTTATACGATTTAAGGTCGGTCGATATTTTATTGACAGAAGAAGGAATTAAACTAATAGATGAATTAATTACAAAAATTAATGAGTATGAAAATTCTTTTTATGGTTTAAATGATAAGGAAATTAAATTATTAAATGTTTTGCTTGAAAAATTAAGAAATAAAGGTGATTAAAATGTCAATTCACAGCTGTTTGGAAAATTAACAAAAAATTAACAAATTAATGTATTGACATTTAATGTTTATACACTAAATTTGTAGAGAAATAACATGAGCATAGAAAAAGATATAAAAC